>NZ_JBITTW010000024.1:0-23646 GCF_044542195.1 Pseudomonas sp. NPDC079367 | reverse complement strand
CTCGGCTTGAGGATCAGGGCGTTTTCCGAATGGTCTTCGCTGTCGATGCCGAACGCGTCGAACAGGGTTTCCATGTAGATCGGCAGGGCGAATTGGTCGTCCTGCTCGAGAATCGCCTCGACCAGCGCTTCACCTTCGCCAGCGCCGCCGGAATTCAATTCCAGCAGACGGTCGCGACCGGTGTGCAACTCGGCTTCCAGACGTTCACGCTCGGCGCGTGCTTCGTCGATCAGCGCTTGCCACTCGCCGTCGTCGGCTTCCTCGAGCAGCGGCAGCAGGCGCGGGCCGAACTGATGCTGCAAAGCGTTGCCGGTCGGGCAGGTGTTGAGGAATGCGTTCAGCGCTTCGTGGTACCACTGGAACAGGCGCTCTTGCGGGCTGGTTTCCAGGTACGGCACGTGCAATTCGATGATGTGCTTCTGGCCGATCCGGTCGAGACGACCGATGCGCTGCTCGAGTAGGTCCGGGTGCGACGGCAGATCGAACAGCACCAGATGGTGAGCGAACTGGAAGTTGCGACCTTCACTGCCGATTTCCGAGCAGATCAGCACCTGCGCGCCAAACTCTTCATCGGCGAAGTAGGCGGCGGCGCGGTCACGCTCGAGGATGTTCATGCCTTCGTGGAACACCGTGGCCGGGATGCCGGAGCGCACGCGCAGGGCGTCCTCCAGGTCCATCGCGGTTTCGGCGTGGGCGCAGATCACCAGCACTTTGGTGCGCTTGAGCATTTTCAGCTGATCGATCAGCCACTCGACACGCGGGTCGAATTTCCACCAGCGCTCTTCTTCGCTGGCCTCCGGCTGCGCCTGGAAGCTGACTTCCGGGTACAGCTCGGCGTGTTCCCCCAGCGGCAGTTCGAGGTATTCGTCCGGGCATGGCAGCGCATACGGGTGCAGCTTGCGCTCCGGGAAACCCTGCACGGCGGCGCGGGTATTACGGAACAACACGCGGCCGGTGCCGTGGCGATCAAGCAGCTCACGGACGAGGCGGGCGCTGGCTTCGGTATCGCCATCGTTGACTGCCGTCAGCAGGGCTTCGCCTTCGTTGCCGAGGAAACCGTGAATGGTCTTGTGTGCCTCGGCCGAGAGACGGCCCTTGTCGAGCAGTTCCTGCACGGCTTCGGCCACCGGGCGATAGTTGTCGCTCTCGGCGCGGAAAGCGGCCAGGTCGTGGAAACGGTTCGGGTCGAGCAGGCGCAGACGGGCGAAGTGGCTGTCCTGACCGAGTTGTTCCGGCGTGGCGGTGAGTAGCAGCACGCCGGGGATGACCTCAGCCAGTTGCTCGACCAGCGAATATTCCGGGCTGGCTTTTTCTTCGTGCCAGACCAGGTGGTGGGCTTCGTCGACCACCAGCAGATCCCAACCGGCGGCGAACAGTGCGTCCTGTGCCTTTTCGTCGTCCACCAGCCATTCCAGCGCGACCAGCGCCAGTTGCGTGTCTTCGAACGGGTTGGTGGCATCGCTTTCGATGAAGCGTTCTTCGTCGAACAGCGCGACCTGCAGGTTGAAACGGCGGCGCATCTCCACCAGCCACTGATGCTGGAGGTTTTCCGGGACCAGAATCAGCACGCGGTTGGCGCGGCCGGACAACAGTTGGCGATGGATGACCAGACCGGCCTCGATGGTTTTACCCAGACCCACTTCGTCTGCCAGCAGTACGCGGGGGGCGATACGGTCGGCGACTTCACGGGCGATGTGCAACTGGTGCGCGATCGGTTGTGCACGAACACCGCCCAGGCCCCAGAGCGAGGACTGCAACTGGCGGCTGGTGTGTTCCAGGGTGTTGTAGCGCAGGGAGAACCACGGCAGCGGATCGATCTGGCCGGCGAACAGGCGGTCGCTGGCCAGGCGGAACTGAATGAAGTTCGACAGCTGGGTTTCCGGCAGCGTGACGACCTCGTTCTGCCCGTTGAGGCCGTGATAGACCATCAGCCCGTCGACGTCGTCGACCTGCTGCACGGTCATCTTCCAGCCTTCAAAATGGGTGATGGAGTCGCCGGGCGAGAATCGCACGCGGGTCAGGGGCGCATTCCGTAGCGCGTACTGGCGGGTTTCGCCAGTGGCCGGGTAAAGCACGGTCAACAAGCGGCCGTCCTGTGCCAGAACGGTGCCTAAACCAAGCTCTGCTTCGCTGTCACTGATCCAGCGTTGCCCCGGTTGATACTGCTGCGCCATGCTGCCTGACTCCCACCTTGAAAAAGCGGGCTATCTTAACGGAATGCGGGCTTCAGGCCAAAGAAATACTGGGGTAGGAGCTGCCGAAGGCTGCGATCTTTTGATCTGTGGGAACACTTGGGTTTTGCGTTGTCCCATGAAAGATCGCAGCCTGCGGCAGCTCCTACGGGTGCGAGGTGCATCACACAATTGCGACAGGCGGCTCAAGGCGCCTGCACCCCAGCCGATAGCCTGCAGACAGGAGACCTTTATATGTTGCCACCGATGCTCCCCTTGAGCGCTGTGCCGATCACTTCCCAGCAGGATCCGATCCGCCAGCGGCCGGACATCCCGCCGGTGGTGCCGGTGCAGGAGAGCTCCAACGAAAGCACGATCGATCTGCAAAAGCGCGATCCCGAAGAGGATCGGCTGCTGGCGCGCGAAGAACAACGTCGCCAGCAGGAACGTGATCGTCGGCGTCGCGAGGCGGATGAAGATCCCGAAGAGCATCTGGCCGTGCCAGGCACTGAGCTCAATGCCGACAACACCGTGCCGGTAGTGCCGCTGATAGACGATCAGCCGCGTCAGGGGTTGTGGGTTGACATCGAGATTTGAGTGGTGACTGGTCAGCGCCTGCGCCACGCGGCATGATTGGCGCAATCTTGCCGGTGACGGCAGCTGTGATCTCTTTTGCGATGTGCCGGACGCCATGAGCCAAGACGACAAACTGATCGACCTCAGCACCGAACGCGCCAAGCGCGTGCATGACCTCAACGAGAAACGCTTGAACGAAGTGCGCAACGCCTTCGAGCAAGCCATGCCGTTGGGAAAAACCAGGAAAAAGTCGAAGAACAAGCCGAAAAAGCGTTGATCTCCCCCTGCATCCGTTGATGCAGGTCAGTTATTTCCCCTCCTTTGATTCCCTTCTTTGCGAATATTGATCCCGGTCAATAGGTGCGCCTGTGTGTTTGTTAATTTGAATCCATCGCAGCAAAGCAGGGCCAGGAGGCCAGTCATGTTTTTCGATAACGTGGTGTTTGCCGGGGTTCTCACGGTGGGGCTCATGGTGCTGTTTTTTGCAGGGTTTGGATTTTTTATCTGGAAGGATGCGCATAAGCGGCGCAAGTGAGTTCTTCTGGATTTGATGGGCACGCAAGGCATTTTGGGGCGACTTCGGTTGCCCCTTTTTTTTTGGCCGTGGCGGCCTTTGGGCCGACCAGGCTGTGGTTGTTTTGGGTGTATATCCGTTTTTTGGGTGTTGCTGATGGCGGTTTCGCCCTTACGGCGAGTCCCTTTTTCAGACGCCAAAAAGGAACCAAAAGGCTTTGCTCCTACGTACGGCCCTCGCAGGCTCGGGTCCGTTCGCTGCGGGATCGATCCAGGCGCAGCGGCTACGGTTTGCTTCGCTGCACCTCCTTGCGCTGTGTCTGGCTGCGCCAGACGGTCGCTGCGCTCCCACGCCCGGATCGATCCCTCCACTCAGCCTTCCGATGTCGCTAGTCAGGCAAGATCAAGATCAAGAGCACTCGAGCTGGCGCTCATTGTGTAGGAGCTGCCGAAGGCTGCGATCTTTTGATCTGGCTTTTCCGTGGGAGCGAGGCTGCTCGCGAATGCGGCCTGACAGCCGACCTGTTTCTTGAGGTTGTACCCAATCCAACTGTAGGAGCTGCCGAAGGCTGCGATCTTTTGATCTGGCTTTTGCGTTGGCTTTTGATATTTTTGCCCCTTCGGCAGGCTTCGTTACGGGATCGGTCGACGTCTGGAAGAGTGAAACGCTGTTAGAGCGAAAGCATAAGCAGCCGTTACGGTAGCAATGGATATGCTCCCGTTCCCCAATAACAAAAAAGGCGTGATCCTCACGAATCACGCCTTTTCCAATCAACAGCTAACGATCAACTACCCAAAGCCTTCGAAGCCAACCAGAACAACCCGGCCGACAGCGCCACGGTCGCTGGCAAGGTCAGTACCCAGGCCAGCAAGATGGTCTTGACCGTGCCACCCTGCAGGCCGCTTTTGTTGGCAACCATGGTTCCGGCCACACCCGAAGACAACACGTGAGTGGTCGACACCGGCAGGCTGAAAATGTTGGCCATGCCGATCAGACTCGCGGTGGTGATCTGCGCCGACATGCCCTGCGAATAGGTCATGCCCTGCTTGCCGATCTTCTCGCCAATGGTCAGCACCACGCGTTTCCAGCCAACCATGGTGCCCAGGCCCAGTGCCAGGGCGACCGCCAGAATCACCCAGAACGGGGCGTATTCAGTGGTGGTGGTCAGGTCTTTGCGCAGCTTGTCCAGGTCGGCCTTTTCACGGGCTTCCAGACCAGGCAGCTTGCCGACCTTCTTCGCTGTGTCGTCCAGGCAGAGCAGGTAGCGACGCACTTCGATGCGGCTGTCCGACGACAGCGAATGATAGTCCGCCACACCTTTAAGCGTGTGCAGCAGGGCGCTGATGGTCGGTTCGGTCTGCTGCGGGTTGCAGCGGAATTTCTCCGGCAGGTCGCCTTCCACGCTTTTGCCCAGCGCCAGGAACTCACCCAGCGAATCGGCGTTGCGCTGGTAGAACTGGCTCAGGTGCAAGGTGGCGTCGCGGGTGCGTTCGATCTGGTAGGTGGTGCTGTTCAGATCGAGTACGAACTGCGCCGGCACGATACCGATCAGCACCAGCATGATCAGGCCGATGCCTTTCTGGCCATCGTTGGAGCCGTGCACGAAGCTCACGGCCATGGCCGAGATCACCAGAACCAGGCGGTTCCAGAACGGAGGATGCTTTTTATCGTCGATCTTGCGGCGCTGTTCCGGCGTCTTGTGCATCTTCGACAGCGGGCGCCACCATTTCAGGCCGATCAGCACCAGCGCGGCGATGAGGAAACCGGCCATCGGCGAGAACACCAGCGAGGCGCCGATATCGATCGCTTTCTGCCAGTTCACGCCATCTCTCAACGGGATGTCGTTGATCAGTGCGTTGGCCAGGCCGACACCGAGGATCGAGCCGATCAGGGTGTGCGAGCTGGAAGCCGGGATACCGAAGTACCAAGTGCCCAGGTTCCAGGCGATTGCCGCGGCGAGCAACGAGAACACCATCGCCAGGCCATGGCCGGTGTTCACATTGATCAGCAGCTCAACCGGCAGCAGATGGACAATGGCATACGCCACACCCACGCCGCCCAGCAGCACGCCGAGGAAATTGAACACACCGGAAAAGAACACCGCCAAGTGCGGCGGCATGGCTTTGGTGTAGATAACAGTGGCTACCGCGTTAGCGGTGTCATGAAATCCATTGATGAACTCGAAGGCGAGGACAAACGTCAGGGCGAGCAAGAGGCTCACAAGCACCCAAGCATCCAGTCCGCTGAATAAATCGATCATGAAGGTTTTCTGACCCGGTCGTAAGGGGGCGCGATTATGCCAGAAAAGACAGGAAATCGATGCCCCGTCTGCTCACTGGTCACACCCTTGTTGGATTTATTTTGTTGCAGGGCGTGAAAACCTGGCGCTACGAGGGGGTTTACAACTATTTGATTTTATTAGGTAAATCAGATTTTCAAGACGGTTTTGCCGGCGCTGAGAAGCCTCAAACGTTTGTCTGAAATATCTCTGAAACCTGTGGGACGCTCGTTCATAAGCCGCAGAACAGCAATGCAGCCGCTGCCCGCGGGTAGCGAGCGCGCGAGGTGTCGTCTTCCACCGCGCAGTCACTCGGGCGGGCGCCGACTTCGAAATATTCAGCAGCCGTGGCTCATGGCTCTTCGGCTTTGAGTTCCTTTTCGATCTTTTCGATTTCCTGCTTGAACACCTGATCCTGAACGGTAGGGCGCTTGCGCCATGCCTTGCGTTCCGGTTCCGGCTGAGCGGCGTAGGTGGTGACTTCCCCGCCGTAAACTTCCTTGTAACGTTGTTCCTGGCGCTCTAGTTCCGCGCGCAGTTCGTCTTTCGTCACGGTGCTACCTGTATGAGTTGAATTGAATATCCGGTGAAACACACTGCAACGAGTCAATTGAGCGAGCCCGCCAGTCATCCACAGCCCGATAGGGCGCGGAGACATTGCAGAGGCGATCAAGACTTCCGTGTTACAGGCGGCTACGGCACCGGATAAAAACTGACGCAGCATCAGTTTCCTGTTTCAGCGAGCGCTGGCGTTGCATGTGTAATGGGCGCCGGACGCTGGCCGGAGCTGAGACGAAGGGCCTCGTGTCAGCAGATCGCGGGCCTTTGATTAAAGCGCCGCGAACAGGGTGCATTATAGCGGTCGATTCGGGAATGACTATCTTTGCCAAGTTAAAAAGGGTTCTGAATGTGTGATGGTTTTGTGGCTGGCAACTTTTCCCGGTAGTTAAGTGTAACGACAGCGTTATAGAACAGGCGTTCTGTTTTTGGCGCCATTAACTGGAACAACTAAGTTGCGAGCGCAATCGCTGAAGTCGAGCCAACTCGAGAGGAGGAGGGTACTGTGCTCGATTGCGATTATCGGTCGCCGGTTCGATAATCGCCCAATGTTGGCGCCCCGGTGCTTGTGCATCGCGCGGCGAGCCGTTTGACTAGGCATCGATGCGTGCCGGACAAGGACAAGAAATGAACGATCAAATGCGCAACTCCTTCACATCGGTGGCGCCGCCCATCGTCGCCTCGCCGGCCAAGCGCATTCAGGCGCTGACGGGTGATCCGGATTTCATGACCTCGCTGGCCCGTGGTCTGGCGGTGGTGCAGGCGTTTCAGGAACGCAAACGCCACCTCACCATCGCGCAGATCAGCCACCGCACGGAAATCCCCCGCGCCGCCGTGCGCCGTTGCCTGCATACGCTGATCAAGCTCGGCTACGCCACCACCGACGGACGCACCTATTCGTTGCTGCCCAAAGTGCTGACCCTCGGCCATGCCTATCTGTCCTCGACACCGCTGGCGGTTTCCGCCCAGCCCTATCTCGACCGCATGAGCGAGCAACTGCACGAAGCCTGCAACATGGCGACGCTGGAGGGCGATGACATTCTTTATATCGCTCGTTCCGCGACCACCCAGCGATTAATCTCGGTTGACCTTTCGGTCGGCGGGCGGCTACCGGCGTATTGCACGTCGATGGGGCGCATTCTGTTGGCGGCGCTGGACGACACATCCCTGGGCGAATACCTCGACCACGCCGAACTGGTGGCCAAGACCAGCCGCACCATTCATACCCCCGACGCGTTGCTCGAATGTCTGCAGCAGGTGCGGCAGCAGGGCTGGTGCATTGTCGATCAGGAACTGGAACAGGGCCTGCGCTCGATCGCCGTGCCGGTGTACGACGCCTCCGGGCAAGTGGTCGCGGCGCTGAATGTCAGCACCCACGCCGGGCGGGTCAGTCGCGCCGAGCTGGAGCAGCGCTTTCTGCCGGGCCTGCTCAGCGCCAGTCGTGACCTCAGTGCGCAGTTGTTCGCCTGATGAACCTGTTCGATAAACGCACAGTGTTGCGTTTATCGAATTGACGCTAAAACCCCCGGATCATTAATGTCGCGGCAGCGTCATCCGGGGCTGATGTGAATGAGCCCGCCGGACTGTCGACCTCGATAATAATGACAAGAGGCAACTCACCATGCGCCCGATCCTCAGCTGTCCTGATTTCACCCGTTGTTGCCAGGTTCTGCGCAACGCCTGATTACAACCTTCTATTGTTGTGACCGTGCCTTGCTTTGGCCGGCCGCCGTTCGACTGCGTTTTTGCGTGGAATAAAAATAATGAACCAGCCTCAGTCCGCTGTGGGTAACTGCCTCGACGTGCAGACCTTCATCAACGCCCAACCGATCTCGCGCTATCAGTGGCGGGTGGTGATCCTGTGTTTCCTGATCGTATTTCTCGACGGCCTCGACACCGCCGCCATGGGCTTCATTGCCCCGGCGCTGTCGCAAGACTGGGGCATCGACCGCGCCAGCCTCGGCCCGGTGATGAGTGCTGCGCTGATCGGCATGGTCTTCGGTGCACTCGGCTCCGGCCCTTTGGCTGACCGCTTTGGGCGAAAAGTCGTACTCGTCGGTGCGGTAATTCTGTTCGGCGGTTTCAGCCTGGCCTCGGCGTACAGCACCAACGTCGAACAACTGCTGGTGTTGCGCTTCCTCACAGGCCTGGGTCTCGGCGCAGGCATGCCCAACGCCACGACGCTGCTCTCGGAATACACCCCCGAGCGCAAGAAATCGCTGCTGGTGACCAGCATGTTCTGCGGCTTCAACCTCGGCATGGCCGGCGGCGGTTTCATCTCGGCAAAACTGATCCCGGCGTTCGGCTGGCATGCGCTGCTGATGATCGGCGGCATCCTGCCGTTGATTCTCGCGGTGGTGCTGCTGTTCTGGCTGCCGGAATCGGCGCGCTATCTGGTGGTGCGCAACCGTGGCACCGACAAAGTGCGTAAAACTCTCGCACCCATCGACCCGGTTACCGTTGCCCAGGCTGCGAGCTTCAGCGTGCCGGAACAGAAAACCGTCAAGGCACGCAATGTCTTTGCGGTGATCTTCTCCGGCACCTACAGCACCGGCACGCTGTTGTTGTGGCTGACCTACTTCATGGGTCTGGTGATCGTGTATCTGCTGACCAGTTGGCTGCCGACGCTGATGCGTGACAGTGGCGCGAGCATGGAACAGGCCGCATTCATCGGAGCGCTGTTCCAGTTTGGCGGGGTGCTGAGCGCAGTCGCGGTGGGCTGGGCGATGGACCGCTTCAATCCGCACAAGGTCATCGGCATCTTCTACCTGCTGGCCGGGGTGTTTGCCTACGCGGTAGGGCAGAGCCTGGGCAATATCACCCTGCTGGCGACACTGGTGCTGGTGGCAGGCATGTGCGTGAACGGTGCGCAATCGGCGATGCCGTCGCTGGCGGCCCGCTTCTACCCGACTCAGGGCCGCGCGACCGGGGTGTCGTGGATGCTCGGCATCGGCCGCTTCGGCGCGATTCTTGGCGCGTGGATGGGCGCGACCTTGCTGGGCCTCGGCTGGAATTTCGAGCAGGTGCTGACCGCACTGGTGATCCCTGCCGCTCTGGCGACCGCGGCAGTGTTGATCAAGGGCATGGTCAGTCATGCGGATGCGACCTGAGGCAGACCCACGATCATTCCCACGCTCCGCGTGGGAATGATCATTAGGGAAGCAACAATTCGTTCGATAAACGAACACTCAGTCGATTATCGGATTGTTTGGCGATTTTCCCAAGCTTACCCTTCAGTGACTCCGGCGCTGAACCTCGCGCCTTTTTATCACTGGCGATTTCTTACAAAACAACAGGAGCCCGCTCCATGGCTGAGATCCTTTCGCTGCACGACGCGGTGAAGCAATTCGTCAACGACGGCGATACCGTCGCCCTCGAAGGCTTCACTCACTTGATCCCTACGGCAGCGGGTCATGAAATCATTCGTCAGGGCAAGAAAGATCTGACGCTGGTGCGGATGACGCCTGACCTGATCTACGACCAACTGATCGGCGCCGGTTGCGCGCGCAAACTGATTTTCTCTTGGGGCGGTAACCCGGGTGTGGGCTCGCTGCACCGTCTGCGTGACGCGGTCGAAAAACAGTGGCCGCACGCGCTGGAAATCGAAGAGCACAGCCACGCCGACCTTGCCAACGCTTACGTCGCTGGCGCGTCCGGCCTGCCGTTCGCGGTGCTGCGTGCCTACGCCGGCTCCGACCTGCCGAAGGTCAATCCGCTGATCAAAACCGTGACGTGCCCGTTCACCGGCGAAGTGCTGGCGGCAGTGCCATCGGTGCGCCCGGACGTCACCGTGATTCACGCGCAGAAAGCCGACCGCAAAGGCAACGTGTTGCTCTGGGGCATTCTCGGTGTGCAGAAAGAAGCCGCGCTGGCGGCCAAGCGTTGCATCGTCACCGTTGAAGAAATCGTCGACGACCTCAAGGCACCGATGAACGCTTGCGTGCTGCCGACCTGGGCCTTGAGCGCGGTCTGCCATGTGCCGGGCGGCGCGCATCCGTCCTACGCCCACGGTTACACCGAGCGGGACAATCGTTTCTATCAGGCGTGGGACCCGATCGCTCGCGACCGTGAGACGTTTACCGCGTGGATCAATGAATACATCCATGGCTGCGCTGATTTCAGCGAATTCCAGGCCAAATTGGCCGCTGCTTCGGAGGCCAAGTAATGACTTACACCACCAATGAAATGATGACCGTCGCGGCGGCCCGTCGTCTGAAGAACGGCTCGGTGTGCTTCGTCGGCATCGGCCTGCCGTCGAAAGCTGCCAACCTTGCGCGCCTGACTTCATCGCCGGACGTGGTGCTGATCTACGAATCGGGCCCGATCGGCGCCAAACCGAGCGTACTGCCTCTGTCGATCGGTGACGGCGAGCTGGCCGAGACCGCCGACACCGTGGTCCCGACCGGTGAGATTTTTCGCTACTGGCTACAGGGCGGGCGCATCGATGTAGGCTTTCTCGGCGCCGCGCAGGTTGACCGTTTCGGCAACATCAACACCACCGTGGTCGGCGACTACCACGCGCCGAAAGTGCGTCTGCCGGGTGCCGGTGGCGCGCCGGAGATCGCCGGTTCGGCGAAAAGCGTGTTGATCATCCTTAAACAGTCGGCGCGTTCGTTTGTCGACAAGCTCGATTTCATCACCTCGGTCGGCCACGGCGAGGGCGGCGATTCGCGCAAGCGTCTGGGCCTGCCGGGCGCCGGGCCGGTGGGGATCATCACCGACCTGTGCATCATGGAACCGGAGGAGGGCACGCATGAATTCGTGGTCACTGCGCTGCATCCAGGCGTGAGTCGCGAGCAAGTGGTCGCCGCCACCGGTTGGGCGATCCGTTTTGCCGACGCCGTTGAAACCACCGCTGAGCCGACCGACGTCGAGCTGACGGCGCTGCGTGATCTGGAAGCGCGCACCGCCGCCGCCCACGGTCAGGCACCGGGAGAAGCATGATGCGTGACGTGTATATCTGCGACGCGATTCGCACCCCCATCGGCCGTTTCGGCGGTGGCTTGTCCGCCGTGCGCGCCGACGATCTGGCCGCCGTGCCGATCAAGGCCCTGATGGAGCGCAACCCCTCAGTCGACTGGAATGCGGTCGACGAAGTGTTCCTCGGCTGCGCCAACCAGGCCGGCGAAGACAACCGCAACGTCGCGCGCATGGCACTGTTGCTCGCCGGTCTGCCGGACAGCGTGCCGGGTGTGACCCTCAATCGTCTCTGTGCTTCGGGCATGGACGCGATCGGCACTGCATTCCGGGCGATTGCCAGCGGCGAGATGGAGCTGGCGATTGCCGGCGGTGTCGAGTCGATGTCTCGCGCGCCGTTCGTGATGGGCAAGGCCGACGCGGCGTTTTCGCGCAACATGAAACTGGAAGACACGACCATCGGCTGGCGTTTCATCAACCCGTTGATGAAAGCGCAATATGGCGTCGACGCGATGCCGCAAACCGCTGACAACGTCGCCGACGACCATAAAGTCTCGCGCGAAGATCAGGATGCATTCGCTCTGCGCAGTCAGCAACGTACCGCCGCCGCGCAGGCTGCCGGTTACTTTACTGAAGAAATCGTTGAAGTGCGCATCGCCCACAAAAAGGGCGAAACCGTGGTCAGCCAGGACGAACATCCGCGCGCCGACACCACGATTGAAGCGCTGGCCAAACTGAAACCGGTCAATGGCGCGGACAAAACCGTCACCGCCGGCAATGCCTCCGGGGTCAACGATGGGGCTGCTGCACTGATTCTGGCGTCTGCCGAAGCGGTGAAAAAACACGGCCTGACCGCCCGCGCAAAAGTGCTCGGCATGGCCAGCGCTGGCGTCGCGCCACGGGTGATGGGCATCGGCCCGGTGCCGGCGGTGCGCAAACTCACCGAGCGCCTCGGCGTGGCGGTCAGCGATTTCGACGTGATCGAACTCAACGAAGCGTTTGCCAGCCAGGGTCTGGCGGTGTTGCGTGGACTGGGCCTGGCGGATGACTCGGCGCAGGTCAACCCGAACGGCGGCGCAATTGCTCTCGGTCACCCGTTGGGCATGAGCGGTGCGCGGCTGGTGTTGACCGCGCTGCATCATCTGGAAAAGACCGGTGGCAAGAAGGGTCTGGCGACCATGTGCGTCGGTGTGGGCCAAGGTCTGGCCCTGGCCATCGAACGCGTCTGACGCGTTGCGGCATCTATAAGAACTGAGGAAAGCGAAATGACTGACAAGCCTGGTTACCGTCGCCCACAGGCAGGCACTCAGCCTGACTACCTGCACCCGACCTACCAATCCACCAACCTGCGCTCGCCATCCAAGCCGTTGGTGCACCTGCCGCACTCGCTGTCGGAAATCACCGGGCCGACCATTGGCGCCGAGCGCCTGGTGGAAAATGACCACGATCTGACCGCCCAGCATGAAGGCGAGCCGTTGGGCGAGCGCATCATCATTCACGGCCGCGTGCTCGACGAGGACGGTCTGCCGGTACCGGGGATTCTGGTGGAGATCTGGCAGGCCAACGCCGCCGGCCGCTACAACCATGCCCGCGACCTGCACGACGCACCGCTGGACCCGAACTTCACCGGCACCGGCCGCACCGTCACCGATGCCGATGGCTGGTACCAGTTCCAGACCATCAAGCCTGGCGCCTATCCGTGGGGCAATCACCACAATGCGTGGCGTCCGGCGCACATCCACTTTTCGCTGTTCGGGCCGAGCATTCTTACGCGTCTGGTCACGCAGATGTACTTCCCCGGCGACCCGCTGCTGGCGTACGACCCGATCTACAACTGCGTGCCGGACACCTCGGCCAAGGAACGCCTGATCGCTGCTTTCGATCTGGAAAAAACCATTCCGTCCTACGCCCTCGCTTACCGTTGGGACATCGTGCTGCGCGGGCGTGAAGCCACGCCGATGGAGAAATAAGATGACGCTCAATGCGACCACGTCCCACACCGTCGGGCCGTATTACCACATTGGCCTGACCTGGCTGAACCGCGAAAACCTCGCCGTCGAACAGACCCTCGGCGAGCGCGTAGCGATCACCGGGCAAGTGCTGGACGGCAATGGCGATGTCGTCAACGACGCCATGCTCGAAGTCTGGCAGGCCAACGCCGCCGGCAAATACGACCACCCGGAAGATCATCAGGACAAACCGCTCGATCCGAATTTTGAAGGTTTTGGCCGAGTGCCGGTGGACGGCGAAGGGCGCTTCCGTTTTACCACGATCAAACCCGGCACCGTGCCCGGCCTGAAAGGCACGACCCAGGCGCCGCATCTGGTGGTGCTGGTGTTTGCCCGAGGGTTGGTCAAGCACTTGCTGACGCGGATTTATTTCGAAGGTGAACCGGCGAACGTCGATGATCCGTTGCTGGAGTGTGTGCCGGCGGAGCGTCGCCAGACGTTGCTGGCCAAAGCGGATGCGTCGGGGGTGTACCAGTGGAACGTGATTCTGCAGGGCACCGAGGCCGAGACGGTGTTCTTCGATTATTAAGATCAGAAGATCGCAGCCTCCGGCAGCTCCTACAGGGTGTACTCCATCCCCATGTAGGAGCTGCCGAAGGCTGCGATCTTTTGATGTTTCGCCTTGTGGAACGGGACTGTTGCAAAGTGTGTCTAGACTGTGACTGTCCCTATCGAGTGAAAAAACAATGACAACGCCCACCTCCCATTACACCGGTGAAGAGCGCAGCAAGCGCATCTTCGCCATCGTCGGCGCTTCGTCCGGCAACCTCGTCGAATGGTTCGACTTCTACGTCTACGCCTTCTGCGCGATCTATTTCGCCCCGGCGTTCTTCCCGTCCGACAACCCCACCGTGCAACTGGTCAACACCGCTGGCGTATTTGCCGCCGGGTTCCTGATGCGGCCGATTGGTGGCTGGATTTTTGGCCGGGTTGCCGACAAGCACGGGCGCAAGAACTCGATGCTCATCTCGATTCTGATGATGTGCTTCGGCTCGTTGCTGATCGCCTGCTTGCCGACCTACAAGGACATCGGCGTCTGGGCGCCAGTGCTGTTGCTGTTCGCGCGTTTGCTGCAAGGTCTGTCGGTGGGCGGCGAATACGGCACAACAGCGACCTACATGAGCGAAGTCGCGCTCAAGGGCCAGCGCGGTTTCTTCGCCTCGTTCCAGTACGTGACGCTGATTGGCGGGCAATTGCTGGCGGTGTCGCTGGTGGTGGTGCTGCAACAGTTCCTCACTGAAGAAGACTTGCGTGCCTACGGCTGGCGGATCCCGTTCGTGGTCGGTGCGGTGGCGGCGCTGATTTCGCTGTTCCTGCGTCGTTCGCTGAAGGAAACCACCAATAAGGAAACCCGCGCGCACAAAGACGCCGGTAGCATCACTGCACTGTTGCGCGATCACAAAGCGGCGTTCATCACCGTGCTCGGCTACACCGCCGGCGGCTCGCTGATTTTCTACACCTTCACCACCTACATGCAGAAATACCTGGTGAACACCGCGGGCATGCACGCCAAGACCGCCAGCTACATCATGACCGGCGCGCTGTTCCTGTATATGTGCATGCAGCCGTTGTTCGGCATGCTCGCCGACAAGATCGGCCGACGTAACTCGATGCTCTGGTTCGGTGCCCTCGGTACGTTGTTCACCGTGCCGATTCTGCTCAGCCTGAAAAGCATCAGCAGCCCGTTCCTCGCCTTCGTGCTGATCACCCTGGCGCTGGCGATCGTGAGTTTTTACACCTCGATCAGCGGTCTGGTGAAAGCCGAGATGTTCCCGCCGGAAGTGCGCGCTCTCGGTGTCGGTCTGGCCTACGCGGTGGCCAACGCGATCTTCGGTGGCTCGGCGGAATTCGTTGCCCTGAGCCTGAAGGCCGGCGGCATGGAAAACGCCTTCTACTGGTACGTCACGGCGATGATGGCGGTGGCTTTCCTGTTCAGCCTGCGTTTGCCCAAGCAGGCGAAGTATCTGCACCACGATCTGTAAACCCATGTGCGCGGGCTGCAAGGCCCGCGCCGGCAAGGACTGTTTATGACTCAGCGACCGGGCAATCAATTGTTCGATGCCTACTTCACGGCCCGCGATATGCGCGAGGTGTTCTGCGATCAGGGCCGGGTGCAGTCGATGCTCGATTTCGAAGCGGCGCTGGCCCGGGCCGAGGCGCGGGTCGGGCTGATTCCTTCATCGGCCGTGGCACCCATTGCCGCAGCGTGCGAGGCGAGCCTGTATGACTTTGCGGCGCTGGGCGAGGCGATTGCCACGGCCGGCAATTCGGCGATTCCGCTGGTCAAGGCGTTGGGCAAGCTGATCGCCTCAAGCGATGCCGAAGCCGAGCGCTATGTGCATCTGGGCGCGACCAGTCAGGACGTGATGGATTCCGGGCTGGTCCTGCAATTGCGCCAGGCGCTGGCGCTGATCGAAAGCCAACTGGCGCAACTGGCCGACTCGCTCGCCGCTCAGGCACAACGTTTCGCCACCACGCCACTGGCCGGGCGCACCTGGCTGCAACATGCCACGCCTGTGACCCTCGGTATGAAAATCGCTGGATGGCTCGGCGCCGTCACGCGCAGCCGTCAGCGTCTACAGGAGCTGAAACCGCGTCTGCTGGTGCTGCAATTCGGTGGCGCCTCCGGCACGCTCGCGGCGCTGGGTGACCAGGCATTGCCGACCGCTGAGGCGCTGGCCGAAGAACTGCAACTGAGCCTGCCCGAGCAACCATGGCACACCCAGCGTGATCGCATCGTCGAGTTCGGCGCGGTGCTGGGATTGATCGCCGGCAGCCTCGGCAAATTCGGCCGCGATATCAGCTTGTTGATGCAGACCGAAGCGGCGGAAGTGTTCGAGCCCGCCGCACCGGGCAAGGGCGGTTCCTCGACCATGCCGCACAAACGCAACCCGGTTGGCGCGGCGGTGTTGATCGGCGCGGCGACGCGGGTGCCGGGTCTGGTGTCGACGCTGTTCAGCGCCATGCCCCAGGAGCACGAACGCAGTCTCGGTTTGTGGCACGCCGAATGGGAAACCCTGCCGGAAATCTGCTGCCTGGTGTCCGGTTCGCTGCAACAGGCGCGCTTGCTGGCCGATGGTCTGGAAGTCGATGCAGCGCGTATGTCCCGTAACCTCGAATTGACCCAAGGCCTGGTGCTGGCCGAAGCGGTGAGCATCGTCCTCGCCCAACGCGTCGGCCGCGACACCGCGCATCACTTGCTCGAACAATGCTGCAAACGCGCCGTGGCCGAGCAACGCCATTTGCGTGCGGTGCTCGCTGACGAGCCGCAAGTCACCGCCGAACTCAGTGGCGCTGAACTCGATGATCTTCTGAACCCCGCGCATTACCTTGGCCAGGCGCGAGTCTGGGTCGAGCGCGCGGTGGCTGAACACAACGCTTTGACTGTCTGAAGGAGAGGGCTGTGGCTTTCGTTCAACTCGCCGATGGCGAACTGCACTATGAAATTGACGGCCCGGCTCATGCGCCGGTGCTGGTGCTGTCCAACTCGCTGGGCACCGACCTGCACATGTGGGACGCGCAAATGCCGGCGTTCACCGAGCATTTCCGCGTGCTGCGTTTCGACACGCGCGGCCATGGGCAATCGCTGGTCACCGAAGGGCCGTACAGCATCGAACAACTCGGTCGCGACGTGCTCGGTCTGCTCGATGCGCTGCATATCGAGCGTGCGCATTTCTGCGGACTGTCGATGGGCGGGCTGATCGGTCAGTGGCTGGGGATCAATGCCGGGCATCGTTTGCACAAGCTGATCGTCTGCAACACCGCAGCAAAAATCGGCGACCCGTCGGTATGGAATCCACGTATCGAAACCGTACTGCACGATGGCGCGGCGGCGATGGTCGCACTTCGCGATGCGTCGATTGCGCGCTGGTTCACGCCTGACTTTTCGGCGGCGCATCCCGAGGCGGCGAAGAAGATTACCGACATGCTCGCCGCGACCCATCCACAAGGCTATGCGGCCAACTGCGCGGCCGTGCGCGATGCCGATTTCCGCGAGCAGCTGGCTTCGATCAACGTGCCGTTGCTGGTGATCGCCGGCAGCGAAGATGCGGTGACGCCGCCGTCCGGCGGGCATTTCATCAGCGACCATGTGCGCGGCGCGGAGTACGCCGAGTTCTATGCGGCGCACCTGTCCAACGTGCAGGCTGGTGCTGATTTCAGTGATCGTGTTCTGGCGTTTCTGAACGCTTGATAAGGGGATTTACGTGGACGAGAAACAACGTTACGACGAAGGCATGCAGGTCCGCCGCGCGGTGTTGGGCGATGCCCACGTCGATCGCAGCCTGACCACGCTGACCGAGTTCAATTCGGAATTTCAGGAGATGATCACCCGCCACGCCTGGGGCGACATCTGGACCCGCCCGGGCTTACCCCGGCACACCCGCAGCCTGATCACCATCGCCATGCTGATCGGCATGAACCGCGAGGGCGAGCTGAAACTGCACCTGCGCGCGGCGGCCAACAATGGCGTGAGCCGTGGCGAGATCAAGGAAGTGATCATGCAGAGCGCGATCTACTGCGGAATTCCGGCGGCGAATGCGACCTTTCATCTAGCTGAATCGGTTTGGGATGAACTCGGGGTTGAATCCCGCGAGTGATGTTGCCTGAGCTGACGTCATCGCTGGCAAGCCAGCTCCCACATTAGAATGCATACCCGTGTAGGAGCTGCCGAAGGCTGCGATCTTTTGATCTTGATTGTTAAAAACAAGATCAAAAGATCGCAGCCTTCGGCAGCTCCTACAGGGGATTCGGTGTTTACAGCAGGCTGATCGGGTAGCTGACGATCAACCGGTTCTCATCAAACTCGTTATTGCTGAAATCCCGGCGCATGGTCGAGTTGCGCCATCTGACGTTCAAATCCTTCAGCGTGCCGCTCTGCACCGTGTAACCCAGTTCCGATTCACGACCCCATTCCTTGCCGTTGGTGATTGCCCCGGTGTGCACATTGTCGCCGCTGATGTAGCGGTTCATCAGGGTCAGGCCAGGGATGCCCATAGCGGCGAAGTTGTAGTCGTGACGCAGCTGCCAGGAGCGTTCCTGAGCATTGTCATAACTGGCGTTATAGCTGTCGTTGGCCAGCGTCCCGCCGCTGGTGCCGTTGACCCGCATCCAGGCGCTGTCGCCGGTGAGTTTCTGCAGGCCGACATAGAACGTGTTGCCGCCGTATTTGGCCGAAAACAGGCCGTACCAGGTTTTGTTGTCGAGGTCGCCGGCGCGGGCGCTGCCATCTTCCTTGCCGTAGAAAAAGCCGAGGTTGGCGCCGAGCGTCCAGGCGCCGAGCGGCTGGCTGTGCAGCACGTTGAGGTACTGCTGGCTGTAGATGTCCTTGAGCTGCGCGTTCCATAAGCCGATCTGTGTGCGCTTGTCGTTGAACAGGTATTCGCCGCCCTGGAAGTTGAAACGATCAGAGGTGAACGCGGCTTTGCCGGTCATCGACATGTCGCTCATGCTGCTGTCGTCGCGCGGGCTGTTGGCGCGGAACTGGCCGCCATACAGGGTCAGGCCGGCGATTTCCTTTGAGGTGATCTGGCCGCCACGGAAGGTTTGCGGCAGGGATCGGCCGTCGTCTGAACGCAGAATTGGCAGCACCGGCATCCATTCACCGACCTTGACTTCGGTCTGGGAAAACTTCGCTTTGAACGCAACGTTGGTGCGGCCAAAGTTGTCCGCCGGGCGACCGTCATGGTCCAGCGGCAACAACTGCGTGCCGCCCGTGCCTTTCCCGCCATCGAGCTTGACCGAATACAACCCGAGCACGTCCATGCCGAAGCCGACGGTGCCTTGGGTGAAGCCGGATTTCGCATCCAGAATGAAACTCTGCGTCCACTCTTCAGCCTTGCCCTGGGCTTTGGTCGGGTTGGTGAAGTTGCGGTTGATGTAGAAGTTGCGCAGGTTGAGGTTGACCTTGGCGCCTTCAACGAAGCCGCCTTCTTCGGCGCTTGCCGGCAGGGCCACACCGGCGATGGCCAGGGCGATCACAGCGGGCAATGTGTAGGGCACAGGGAAAACTGTCATGGACTTGGGTCTCTCTTGTTTTTTTGGGGCGAACGGCTGCGCTGTCGCGGCGGGTACGGCGCAGGCAACGTAATGAAGGTCTGAGATGGAACGGTGGCGGTCAGCCGGGCGGGGCAGTGCGCTGGAGCATGGTGTCGAACCTTGTTGTTATTGGTTTTCTGGTTCGAATGGTGAAGGGCCTGGAGGTTCGGGTTCAATTGCTGAAAGCGGGTTTTGGGCGGTTATCGAACAGCAAAAGATCGTCCGATCGCGGCCCGAGCCTTCGGCAGCTCCGGCAGGGGGATTGCATTCCAAATGTAGGAGCTGCCGAAGGCTGCGATCTTTTGATCTTCAAAAACAAAAAGCCCACCGATAGGGTGGGCTTGATGTATTCAGCCGATGATCAGAACAGCTTCATCTTCGGCGCTTCTTCTTTCAGCGGTTCGTTCTGCGCGGTCTGCGCATTCCAGCCGCCGCCCAAGGCCTTGTACAGGTTCACCGCACTGGTCAGCTGCGCGAGGCGGTCGGTGATCAGCGCTTGTTGCGCACTGAACAGCTGACGCTGGGCATCGAGGAAGGTCAGGTTGCTGTCGACGCCGATGCGGTAGCGACGTTCGGCCAGGCGGTAGTAATCCTGGTTGGCCTGCACGAAGTCACGCTGCGCTTGCAACTGCTCGGTGTAGGTCTGGCGAGCGGCGAGGCCGTCGGCGACTTCCTGGAAGGCCGTTTGAATGGACTTCTCGTAGTTCGCCACGCCAATGTCTTTCTGGATCTTGGCGTAGTCGAGGCTGGCGCGCAGACTGCCGGCGTTGAAGATTGGCAGGTTGATCTGCGGCTGGAACAGCCACGTCCCCGAACCACCCTTGAACAAACCGGACAGGTCCGGGCTCAGGCTGCCCGCGTTGGCGGTCAGGCTGATGCTAGGGAAGAATGCTGCACGCGCCGCGCCGATGTTGGCGTTGGCCGCCTTCAGGTTGTACTCGGCCTGCAGAATGTCCGGACGACGTTGCAGCAGATCCGAAGGCAGACCGGCCGGCACGTCGCTGAGCAGGTCATCGGACAGCGGCCTGGCCGATTGCAGGTTGGCCGGAATACCGGTGCCGAGCAGCAGGGTCAGGCTGTTTTCGTCCTGCGCGACCTGGCGGGTGTAACGCGCCAGTTGTGCCCGGGCGTTTTCAACCGAGGTGCGCGACTGCGCCAGATCCAGCGCCGAAGCCACACCGACTTCGTTGCTGCGGCTGGTCAGCTTGTAGCTTTCTTCAAAGGCACCGAGGGTGTCCTGAGTCAGCTTGAGCAGTTCCTTGTCCGCTTGCCAGGTCAGATAAGCATTGGCAACGTTGGCTACCAGACTGATCTGCGTGCTGCGGCGTGCTTCTTCGGTGGCGAAGTATTGTTGCAACGCTTGCTCGCTCAGGCTGCGAACCCGGCCGAACAGGTCGAGTTCGTAGGCGCTGACGCCGACGGTGGCGGAATACGAACTGCTGATCATCGACTCGCCGGTCTGCGAGGCACGGGCCGGCAGACGCTGACGGCTGCCGGCGGCATTGGCCGACACCGCCGGGAACAGGTCGGCGCGCTGGATGCGGTACTGCGCCGCGTAAGCGTCGATGTTCAGCGCCGCGACACGCAGGTCGCGGTTGTTTTCCAGGGCGACCTGGATCAGCTGTTGCAGGGCAGGGTCATGGAAAAACTGCTTCCAGCCCTGTTCGGCAGCGGCTTGCGCCGGAGCCTGGGCCGGCGAGTACGCCGGCCCCTGCGGGTACTGGCCTGCGACCGGAGCCTCAGGCTGCTGATAATCAGGTATCAGCGAGCAACCGCTCAGCACGAAGGCGGCGACTGCGAGGGAGAGTAGCGACTTGCTCATTGGCCAGCCTCTTTAGGAGTTTCAGTAGTCTCATCCGCGTCGGCATTTTTGCGCTTGCCGATGGACGACACAGTAACGAAGAACAGTGGGACCCAGAAGATCGCCAGGATCGTGGCCGTGAGCATACCGCCAATCACGCCGGTACCGATCGCATGTTGACTGCCCGAACCGGCGCCAGTGGAGATCGCCAGCGGTACTACACCGAGGACGAAGGCCAGCGAGGTCATGATGATCGGGCGCAGACGCATGCGGCAGGCTTCGATTGCCGCGTCACGCAGGCTGCGTCCCTGTTCGTGCAGTTCCTTGGCGAATTCAACGATCAGAATGGCGTTTTTAGCCGCCAGACCGATGGTCGTCAACAAGCCCACCTGGAAGTACACGTCGTTGGACAGACCGCGCAGGCTGGTCGCCATCAGTGCACCGATGATCCCCAGCGGCACCACGAGCATGACCGCGATCGGAATCGACCAGCTTTCATACAGCGCCGCCAGACACAGGAACACCATCAGCAGCGACAGGGCGTATAGCGCTGGCGCTTGCGAGCCGGACAGACGTTCCTCATAGGACAGACCGGTCCAGGAAATACCGACACCGGACGGCAGCTTCTTGGCAATCGCTTCGACTTCAGCCATCGCTTCACCGGTGGAGTAGCCAGGCGCCGGAGCTCCGAGGATTTCGACCGCTTCCACACCGTTGTAGCGCGCCAGTTTCGGCGAACCGTAGACCCACTCGCCCTTGGCAAATGCCGAGAACGGAACCATGGTGCCTTCGGCGTTGCGCACATACCACTTCTTCAGGTCTTCCGGGCTCATGCGTGAGTCCGGCTGGCCCTGCACGTACACTTTCTTCACCCGACCACGGTCGATGAAGTCGTTGACGTAGCTACTGCCCAGCGCGATCGACAGGGTATTGTTGATGTCGCTGATGGTGATGCCGAGGGCACTGGCCTTCTCGTCATCGATTTCCAGCTGGAACTGCGGCTCATCGTTCAGGCCGTTCGGACGCACCTGGGTCAGCACCTTGCTTTGTGCCGCCATGCCGAGGAACTGGTTGCGCGCCTCCATCAGTTTTTCGTGGCCGATGCCGGCGCGGTCCTGCAGGAACACGTCGAAACCGGTCGCGTTACCCAATTCCAGAACCGCTGGCGGGGCGAAGGCAAACACCATCGCGTCGCGGAAGCTGAAGAAATGCTGCTGGGCACGCGCAGCGAGATTGAACACGCTGTTATCGGCGTTACGTTCGCCCCATGGCTTGAGCATGATGAACGCCATACCCGAGCTCTGACCACGGCCGGCGAAGTTGAAGCCGGTCACGGTGAAGACCGAAGCCACCGCGTCCGCTTCACCGCCGTCCTTGTTCGGACGCAACAGGTACTCACGCATTTCATCCACGACCACCTGCGTGCGCTCGGCACTGGAACCGGCCGGGGTCTGCACCTGAGCGAACAGTACGCCCTGGTCTTCTTCGGGCAGGAACGCGGTCGGGATGCGGGTGAACAGCCAGATCATGCCTACGACGATCAGCAGGTACGCCAGCAGATACGGCGCCTTGCGGGTCAGCATGTTGCCGACGCCACGCTCGTAGCTCTGCACGCCACGGTCGAAGTTACGGTTGAACCAGCCGAAGAAACCCTTCTTCGGCGTACCGTGCTCGCCTTTCGGAATCGGCTTGAGCATGGTCGCGCACAGCGCCGGGGTGAAGATCAGGGCAACCAGTACCGACAGGGCCATGGCCGAAACGATGGTGATCGAGAACTGCTTGTAGATCACACCGGTGGAGCCACTGAAGAACGCCATCGGCAGCAGTACCGCCGAGAGCACGAGGGCGATACCGACCAGTGCGCCCTGAATCTGGCCCATGGATTTCTTCGTCGCTTCCTTAGGTGACAAGCCTTCTTCGCTCATCACACGCTCGACGTTTTCCACCACGACGATGGCATCGTCCACCAACAGACCGATGGCCAGCACCATGCCGAACATCGTCAGGGTGTTGATGCTGAAACCGGCGGCGGCGAGGATGCCGAACGTACCGAGCAATACCACCGGCACGGTCATCGTGGTGATGACAGTGGCGCGGAAGTTCTGCAGGAACAGGAACATCACCAGGAACACCAGCGCGATCGCTTCGACCAGGGTGTGCACCACGCCTTTGATCGACTCGGTCACTACCGGGGTAGTGTCGTACGGGAACACCACTTCCATGCCTTGCGGGAAGAACGGCTTTAGGCTGTCGATGGTGGTGCGCAGCGCTTTGGCCGTATCGAGGGCGTTGGCACCGTTGGCCAGTTTCACCGCCAGACCGGAAGCCGGGCTGCCGTTGAACTGGGCGCTGACCGCGTAGTTCTCACCGCCGAGGCCGACTTCAGCCACGTCTTTGAGGCGAACCTGCGAACCGTCCTTGTTGACCTTGAGCAGGATTTCCTTGAACTGCTCGGCGGTCTGCAGACGAGTCTTGCCAATGATCGTCGCGTTCAGCTGCTGGCCCTGCACGGCAGGCAAGCCACCGAGCTGACCGGAGGAAACCTGAACGTTCTGCGCGGCAATGGCGTTTTTCACGTCAACCGGGGTCAGGTTGAAGTTGTTCAACTTGGCCGGGTCGAGCCAGATGCGCATCGCGTACTGCGCACCGAAGACCTGGAAGTCACCGACACCGGCGGTCCGCGAGATCGGGTCCTGCATGTACGACACGATGTAGATGGAAAGGTAGACCTTGGAAATGCAGCCGTCACGCGACAACACGCCGATCAACAGCAGGAAGTTCATCAC
>NZ_JBITTW010000023.1:0-83370 GCF_044542195.1 Pseudomonas sp. NPDC079367 | reverse complement strand
CGCGACTTCAATGCGCGCCGACTCCGGTGGCAGTACTTCTTCGATGCCATCTGGCAGCAGCCAGCGGTCTACCGTTGCCATTACGCCATTCCCCTTTGATCCGGGCGGCCAGCACGAGGGCGAGCCTTGAGTGAAGCAGAAAATGACCGGGGCGTTCAAAACGCACGCGCATGAACGACGCAGCGAAAGGCCTGTTACTGGCTTCGCCCATCACTTTCCTCGAAAAACGCTCGGGCCGTTCAAACCCGATGCCTGCAACAAAAACAGCAATCAAACGTGCAGACGCAAAAAAGCCGGGAATTTCCCGGCTGCCGCATCATACACACGTTTTCCGAAAGGATCACCCCGCCCGAGGTTTTAGCCGCCGGGCGGAATGATTCAGGTCAACGCCGTGTCAAGGTTTGGCTTTTTCCAGGTAGCGGAAGAAGTCGCTGCTTGGGTCGAGGACCATGACATCGGATTTGTTCGCGAAGCTTTCACGGTAGGCACGCAGGCTACGGTAGAAACCGTAGAATTCCTGATCCTGGCCGTAGGCCTTGGAGTAGATCGCAGCAGCCTGGGCGTCACCATCACCGCGAACCTCTTCGGATTCACGATAGGCTTCGGCCAGCAGCACGCGGCGCTGACGATCGGCGTCGGCACGGATGCCTTCGGCCAGCTCGTTACCCTTGGCGCGGTGCTCGCGAGCTTCACGCTCACGCTCGGTGCTCATACGCTCGAACACACTGCGGTTCACTTCTTTCGGCAGATCGATCGCCTTGACCCGGACATCGACCACTTCGATACCCAGCTCTTTTTCCGCCATCTTGTTCAGCGATGCAGTGATGTCAGCCATCAGCGCATCACGCTCACCCGACACCACTTCGTGCAGGGTGCGCTTACCGAACTGATCACGCAGGCCGGATTCCAGACGACGGGACAGACGCTCGTCGGCGATCTGCTTCAGACCCGAAGTCGCGGTGTAGAAGCGCTCGGCATCTTTCACCCGCCACTTGGCGTAGGCATCGACCATCACGGCTTTCTTTTCCAGGGTCAGGAAGCGCTGCGTCGGTGCATCCAGCGTCAACAGACGCGCATCGAATTTGCGCACCTGGTTAACGTAAGGCACCTTCACATGCAAACCCGGCTGGACATCGGCCTGAACCACACGACCGAATTGCAGCAGCACCGCGCGCTCGGTCTGAGCGACGATGTAGAAGCAATTCCAGCCCACCAGTACCACGACGACGCCAACGATCAGGGCGATCAGCGATTTATTGCTCATCAGCGGGTCTCCCTTGTACGCGTCTGCGGCACGTCAGTGACATGCGGCGTGACGTCCGTGTTGTTGCTGGCGGCCGAACCGGTCACCGGTGCATTACCCGAACTGTTCTGGATCATTTTGTCCAACGGCAGGTAGAGCAGATTGCTCTGGCCGTTCTTGTTACCGGTCACAAGCACCTTGCTGGTGTTGCTGAAGACTTCCTGCATGGTGTCCAGGTACAGACGCTCGCGGGTGACTTCAGGTGCCTTGCGATATTCGGCTACCAGCTTGGTGAAGCGATCAGCCTCACCCTTGGCGCGCGAGATCGTTTCGTCGCGGTAACCGTTGGCATCTTCGATGATGCGCTGGGCCTGACCACGGGCTTCCGGCACCACGCCGTTGGCGTAGGTTTCGGCCTGGTTGCGCGAACGCTGCTCGTCTTCACGGGCGCGGATCACGTCGTCGAAGGCCTCCTGTACTTCACGCGGTGCCGCTGCGCTCTGCACGTTGACCTGGGTAACGGTGATACCGGTGCGATAGGTATCGAGGAAACGTTGCAGACGCTCCTTGATCTCGCTGGCCATCAATTCACGACCTTCGGTGAGCACCTGGTCCATGGCGGTGGAACCGACCACGTGACGCAGGGCACTTTCAGTCGCGTGCTGCAGGCTGATTTCCGGCTGATCGACGTTCAGCACGAAGTCCTGCAGGTTGCTGATCTTGTACTGCACGGTCAGCGGCACTTCGACGATGTTTTCGTCTTCAGTCAGCATCTGGCCCTGCTTGGAGTACGCACGCTCGCGCGTCACGTTTTCCATGTACTTCTTGTCGATCGGCGGGAAGTAGATGTTCAGGCCCGGGCCAACAGTCTCGTAGTACTTGCCGAAGCGCAGCACCACGGCTTGCTCCTGCTCGTCCACCACGTAGACCGCGCTGTACAGCCAGACAGCCGCCAGCACCACCAGGCCGATGCCGAGCAGGCCGCCGAAGCCGCCACTGCTCCTGCCCGACCCGCCGCCATCATCACCGCGTTTCTTACCACCACCGAACAACCCGTTCAGGCTTTCCTGCAGCTTTCGGAAGGCCTCGTCGAGATCCGGTGGTCCCTTGCGGTCGCCGTTATTGCGGCGCTTGCCACCCCAGGGATCCTGATTATTCGAGTTGCCACCCGGCTCATTCCAAGCCATAGCGCTCTCCATCTGATAAAGCAAAGACGCACCCACGGCGCGCCGACCAATGCTACAGAATGCCTGCCGTTGCGGCACAACCGCTTTTTCAGGCTTTTATTGCAAAGTGTGTTGCTCGATGAATTCCATCGGCTGCAATCCTTCGCGGCTTACCAATCGATTCAGCTCGATCCGGGGCAAACGAACGGCCAGCAGGCTGACACCTTCTTCATCGTATTCTTCTTTCTGCACCGCCCCGAGTTCGAAGAACTGCGCACGCAGCCGAGCGAATCGTTGCGGCAGGCGCAAGGTACCGACGAACAAATCACTGCCGAGCAACTCGGCGATGGCCTGTTCAAGCAGTTCCAGACCGCTGCCATCCCGCGCCGAAAGCCAGACCCGTTGCGGCTTGCCATCGGCATCGCGCTGGATCTGCGGCTCGACACCTTCGAGCAAATCGAGTTTGTTATAGACCTCAAGGATCGGCAAGTCCTGCGCGCCAATCTCGCCCAGCACCACCATCACCTGCTCGATCTGCAACATGCGATCCGGTTCGGCCGCATCGATCACGTGCAGCAGCAGGTCGGAATTGCTCGACTCTTCGAGCGTAGACCGAAATGCCTCGACGAGCTTGTGCGGCAGGTGACGAATGAAACCCACGGTGTCGGCCAGAACAATCGGACCGAGGTCGTCAAGCTCCAGCCGGCGCAGGGTCGGGTCGAGCGTGGCGAACAGTTGATCGGCCGCGTACACCTCGGACTTCGTCACGTTGTTGAAGAGTGTCGATTTGCCCGCGTTGGTGTATCCCACCAGCGAAACGGTAGGAATGTCCGCACGGGATCGGCCACGGCGCGACTGCTCGCGCTGACTGCGCACCTTCTCCAGCCGCCCCTTGATCTGACGCAGGCGAACCCGCAGCAGACGGCGGTCGGTTTCCAGCTGGGTTTCGCCCGGACCGCGCATACCGATACCGCCACCCTGACGTTCAAGGTGAGTCCAGCCGCGAACCAGCCGCGTGCTCATGTGGTCAAGCTGGGCCAGTTCGACTTGCAGCTTGCCCTCGTGGGTGCGTGCGCGTTGGGCAAAAATATCGAGAATCAACCCGGTGCGGTCGATCACGCGGCACTCGAAAACACGTTCGAGGTTGCGCTCCTGACTGGGCGTGAGAATGTGATTGAAAATCACCAGATCAGCTTCTTCAGCCTTGACCAGGTCGCGTAGCTCTTCGACCTTGCCGCTGCCGATCAGATATTTGGCGGTTGGCCGATGACGCGGCACGTTAAAAAACGCAACGGTCTCGGCGCCGGCCGAATTAGCCAACTCCTGAAACTCCTGCGGATCTTCGCGCGCCTCAGGGTCCTGTCCATCCAAGTGAACGAGGATGACTCGCTCACCACCACCGTGGCGCTCAAAGAACAAAGGAGTCTCCTATCAGGCGTTACCTGGAGCTGGCTCTGCGTCGCCCTGTTCGTTTTCGGTTGCGCTAGGCAGACGAATTGGACGAACCGGTACGACAGTCGAGATAGCGTGCTTGTAGACCATCTGGCTGACGGTGTTTTTCAGCAGGATCACGAACTGGTCGAACGACTCGATCGTCCCTTGCAGTTTGATACCGTTGACCAGGTAAATGGAAACCCCGACTTTCTCTTTACGTAAAGTGTTCAGGTAAGGGTCTTGTAGCGAATGCCCTTTTGACATGTGCCGCACTCCTTTAAGGATTCAATAATAAAAAATAGGTAATTCAGATGGCTTTGGCCGTCACACCCCCAAGGATAGACGGCAATTGCAAGGACTCAGCTCAATATGGAGATGGTCCCAAGGTATTTCAAGGCGCGTGGCAGATTGTCGCAATCAAGACTGTCCAGCCAGTGCAAATCGTCCCAGCTGCGCAGCCAGGTAAACTGGCGCTTGGCCAATTGGCGCGTGGCGATGATGCCGCGCTCCTGCATCTGGGCCAACGTCAGCTTGCCGTCCAGGTAATCCCAGACTTGGCGGTAGCCTACCGCACGTATAGACGGCAACCCCGAATGCAGGTCACTTCTTTTACGCAGGGCTACGACCTCGTCGATGAACCCCTGTTCCAACATATTTGTGAATCTTTGTTCAATTCGCTGGTGCAGAACCTGGCGATTTGCCGGAGCAATGGCCAGGTTCGCGACAGTATAGGGTAATTGTTGGCGTCCAGAAGCGGCTGCTTCAGTACTTTGCGCAGATTGTTGCTCGCGCAGGGCAGTCATGCTCTGCCCGCTGACTCGGTACACTTCCAGCGCCCGACTCAAGCGCTGCGGATCATTTGGATGAATGCGCGCTGCCGACACCGGATCGATTTGCGCCAACTGCTCGTGCAGCACCTGCCAGCCGAGGCGTGCCGCTTCTTCCTCTATTTGCGCGCGCACCTGGGCATCGGCCGCCGGCATGTCCGCCAGACCTTCGACCAACGCCTTGTAATAAAGCATCGTGCCGCCGACCAACAGCGGGATCTTTCCCCGCGCAGTGATTTCGGCCATGGCCTGCAGGGCGTCGCGACGGAAATCGGCAGCGGAATACGCCTCGGCAGGGTCGAGAATATCGATCAACCGGTGCGGGTATTCGTTTAGCAGTGCTTTCGAAGGCTTGGCCGTGCCGATGTCCATGCCGCGATAAACAAGCGCCGAGTCGACACTGATCAATTCGCACGGCAGCACCTTGGTCAGCTCGATGGCCAGATCTGTCTTGCCCGCAGCGGTCGGGCCCATCAGAAAAATCGCTGGAGGCAGCTGGCTCATCAACGACCGCGCAGGAACAGTTTGTCCAGATCGTCCAGGCCCAATTGGGTCCAGGTCGGTCGGCCATGGTTGCATTGACCACTGCGCTCGGTGTTCTCCATGTCACGCAGCAGGCCGTTCATTTCCGGCAGGGCCAGGCGCCGGTTGGCACGGATCGCCCCGTGGCAGGCCATGGTGCCGAGCAGTTCGTTGAGGTGCGCCTGAATGCGGTCGCTGGTGCCGTATTCCATCAGATCCGAAAGCACGTCGCCGACCAGTCGATTGGCTTCCGCCTGCTTGAGCAATGCTGGAATCTGCCGGATCGCCAAAGTTTCCGGGCCCAGCCGCTGCAATTCGAAGCCCAGCCGCTGGAACCACGCGGCGTGTTCTTCAGCGCAATCGGCCTCGCCCTGACTCACCGCCAGCGACTCCGGCACCAGCAACGGCTGACCACTGAGGCCTTCGCTGGCCATGGCGATTTTCAGGCGCTCGTACATGATGCGTTCGTGGGCGGCATGCATATCCACCAGCACCAGGCCATGGGCGTTCTCGGACAGAATATAGATGCCCTTGAGCTGCGCCAGTGCATAGCCGAGCGGCGGGATATCTTCCTGGCCGGTCGGCAGTGCGCTGACATTGGCTTCCGGCAGCGGCGCGAAGAACTCTTTGTAGGCAGCTTGCGCCTCGGCGACAGGCACCGTCGATTGCGGACGCGGCGTGTATTGATACTGATAAGCGCCGCCAGCGCTGGCGCCGGACGCAGTGTTGAATGCCGGTTGCGCCTGCGGCTGCTCGAGCAGCGCATTGGCGGCCAGACGCATCTCGCCTTGCGGGCCGAATTCGCCCGCCTCGATTCCGCTGGGCCGAACGATTGCCGTGGTGACCGAGCCGGCCAACTGGTCTTCCGGACGCACATCGCCCAGCGCACGGTGCAACGTGCCATACAGGAAATCGTGAACCATGCGCCCGTCACGAAAGCGCACTTCATGCTTGGTCGGGTGCACGTTGACGTCGACCGCTGCAGGGTCTACCTCGAAAAACAGCGCGAAGGTCGGGTGCCGGCCGTTGAACAGCACGTCGCGATAAGCCTGGCGCACGGCGTGGGCCACCAATTTGTCGCGCACCGCCCGACCGTTGACAAAGAAATACTGCAAGTCCGCCTGACTGCGGTTGAAAGTCGGCAAACCGACCCAACCCCACAGGTGCAAACCATTGCGCTCGATCTCGATCGGCAACGCCTGCTCAAGGAAACCCGAACCGCAGATCGCCGCCACGCGCCGCGCACGGGCCGCGTCATCGTGGGCCTCGTGCAGGCTGAGAATGGTTTTGCCGTTGTGGCGCAAATGAAACGCTACGTCGAAACGCGCCAGCGCGAGACGCTTGATCACTTCTTGCAGGTGATCGAATTCGGTTTTTTCGGTCTTGAGAAATTTGCGCCGTGCCGGGGTGTTGAAAAACAGGTCGCGGACTTCCACCGAGGTGCCAACCGGGTGTGCAGCCGGCTGCACGCGCGGTGCCATGTCACGCCCTTCGGTTTCCACCTGCCAGGCCTGATCGGCATCGCGGGTGCGCGAGGTCAGAGTCAGACGCGCCACAGAGCTGATCGACGCCAGCGCTTCGCCCCGAAACCCGAGGCTCATCACCTGTTCCAGATCTTCGAGATTGCGAATCTTGCTGGTGGCGTGCCGGGCCAGCGCCAGCGGCAGGTCATCGGCAGAAATACCGCTGCCGTCATCACGCACCCGCAGCAGCTTGACGCCGCCCTGTTCGACATCGACATCGATACGCTTGGCACCGGAATCGAGGCTGTTTTCCAGCAGTTCCTTGATCACCGAAGCCGGGCGCTCGACCACTTCACCGGCGGCGATCTGGTTCGCCAGCCGCGGGCTGAGCAGCTCGATGCGCGCCGTGTTCAATACCTGGTTCATTCTTTCGACGCCAGTTCGGTGCCTGGAATAGTCAGGTGCTGACCCACTTTCAGCTCGTCACTCTTCAGATTGTTGGCGGCGCGCAAGGTGGCCGGCGAAACCTGATAGCGCACGCCGATCATCGCCAGGGTTTCCCCCGGGCCGACACGGTGGTCGCGCGGGCCTTGGGCAATCTTGCCGGAATCACGCAGCCAGGCGATGTAGGTGCCCGGTGGCGGATTCTGCTGGAAGAACTGGCGCACACCGCTGCTGATCGAGCGTGCCAGCGCTTGCTGATGGCTCGATGCAGACAGTTTGTTGGCTTCGTTGGCGTTGGAGATGAAACCGGTTTCGACCAGGATCGACGGGATATCCGGCGACTTCAGCACCATGAACCCGGCCTGTTCCACGCGCTGTTTGTGCAGCGGTGTGACGCGGCCAATATTGGTCAGAACCTTCTGACCGACGTTGAGGCTGGAGGTCAGCGACGCGGTCATCGACAGGTCGAGCAGCACGCCGGCGAGCATGCGGTCCTTGTCGTCGAGGCTGACGTTGCCGGCACCGCCGATCAGGTCGGAACGGTTTTCACTGTCGGCCAGCCAACGGGCGGTCTCGGACGTAGCGCCACGATCAGACAGGGCGAACACCGAAGCACCGAAAGCGGCTGCGGACGGCGCGGCGTCGGCGTGGATCGAGACGAACAGGTCGGCGCCCTTCTTGCGAGCGATTTCGGTACGCCCGCGCAATGGAATGAAGTAGTCGCCAGTACGGGTCAGTTCGGCGCGGAAGCCTTTCATGCCGTTGACCTGACGCTGCAATTCGCGAGCGATCTGCAGCACCACGTCTTTTTCACGCTGGCCGCGCGAGCCGGATGCGCCCGGGTCTTCGCCACCGTGGCCGGCGTCGATCACAACGATAATGTCGCGTTTGCCGGCCGGGGCTGGCGGCAGTTTGATCGCCGGTTCAGTCGGGGTCACCGGCACTGCCGGCACGGTCGCCACCGATGGCGGCGGGGCCGGCGGCGGCGCGGCATCGGCAGGGTTGTCGAACAGATCGACCACCAGACGGTTGCCGTATTGCGCGTTCGGCGCCAGCGAGAAGCTTTTCGGGGTGACGGCTTTTTTCAGGTCGATGACCACGCGCAGGTCGGTCGGTGTGCGCTGGGCCGAGCGCATCGCAGTGATCGGCGTGTTCGCGGTCTGCACGTTCAATGGCGCGCCGAGGGTGGCGCCATTGATGTCGATTACCAGCCGGTCCGGGGCTGTCAGGGTGAAAACGCTGTGCTGCACCGGGCCGCTGAGGTCAAAGACCAGTCGCGTGTTGTCCGGCGCCCGCCACAGGCGCACGCTGTTGACCTTTGAATCGGCCACAGCGTTGACGGTTACTGCCATCAACATCAGTCCAGCGGCAGCCACCAACGCGCGAAAGCGCATACCAAACCCCATCATTTAATTGGATTCCAATGCCAAAGCGGCACACCAGGCCTCGCCACGCGAGCCCTGGGCTAAAATTTTCAGCGAACGCCCGCTGTCTTGCGGGCTAATGGTAATGGTCAGGTCAGGCTTTGGCAAAAAGCCTGCACCTTTATCGGGCCATTCGATCAGGCACAGGGCATCGTCTTCGAAGTAGTCACGGATGCCGAGAAACTCCAGTTCCTCGGGATCGACCAGGCGATACAGGTCGAAGTGGAAGGCACGAATGTCACCGATCTCGTAGGGCTCGACCAATGTGAAGGTCGGACTTTTTACCGCGCCAACATGGCCCAAACCGCGAATGATGCCCCGTGACAGGGTGGTTTTGCCCATACCCAGATTACCTTCAAGAAAAATCAGGCCATGGCCCTGGGTGACGCGGGCGATCCGTGCGCCAAAGTCGCTCATCGCCTGTTCATCGGCCAGGTACAGGGTTACTTCAGACACGGTGCTTGCTCCTCCAACAACTGACGAATGGCTGGAATCAGATCACTGGCCGCCAGCCCACGGCCGAATTTGCCTTGTTGCATACCCGCGTTGGCGTGCAGCCAGACGGCCAGGCATGCCGCGTCGAACGCATCCATGCCTTGGGCCAGCAGGGCGCCGATCAATCCGGCCAGCACATCGCCGAGGCCGCCCGTAGCCATCGCCGGATGGCCTTGATGACACAGCGAAAGGCGCCCGTCGGGATGGGCGATCAGGCTACCCGAACCTTTGAGCACGACCACCGCTGAGTATTTTTTGCTCAACGCCAGCGCTGCCGCCGGGCGATCCGCCTGCACCTCGGCGGTGCCGATAGCCAACAACCGCGCCGCTTCGCCCGGATGCGGGGTAATCACACAATCCTTGCGTAATTGAACGAAGCCGCTGGCCAGCAGGTTCAACGCATCGGCGTCCCATACCTGCTGCAAGGATGCGTTGGCTGCGGCGGACAACAATGCGCGCCCCCAACTGGCCTGCCCCAACCCGGGACCGACGACCAGCGTCGAGACCTTTTCCAGCAAACCTACCAACTGATTGGCCGACGAGGTGCCGAGGGCCATGGCTTCCGGCACCCGGGTCAGCGCCGCCGGGACGTGTTCGGGACGCGTCGCCAGCGACACCATGCCCGCGCCGCTGCGCAGGGCCATTTGCGTACTGAGTAAAATCGCCCCGCCAAAGCCGTGATCGCCGCCGATCAGCAGCACATGACCAAAGCGGCCCTTGTGCGCCGTCGGTGCGCGCGGCGCTGGTCGCGGAAGATTAGCCGGGCTGAGGCGCCGGGCGCGGACAGCAATGTCACTATAAATGTCGGCGCTGGCCTGCAGATCATTGAATACCAGTTCACCGATGTGATCGGCGGCGTCGCCAGTGAACAGGCCAACTTTCAGGCCGATAAAAGTCACCGTGAGATCAGCATGCACCGCGACGCCCAAGATTCTTCCGGTGTCGGCGCAAAGCCCGGAAGGAATGTCGACTGCCGTTACGGGCAGACCGCTGGCATTGATCGCGTTGATCGCAGCCGCGTAGGGCTTGCGTACCTCGCCGCTCAAGCCTGTGCCAAGCAAGGCATCGACGAGGACGCCGCGCAGCTCGCTGTCATCTGTCCAGTGCTGCGAGGCAACGCCTGCGGCCAGTGCCTCTGCATGAGCAAGCGCCGCATCCCCTTGCAAGCGCTGTGGATCGCCCACCGCCAGCAGGCGTACAGCCCAACCGGCGCGAAGCGCCAGTACGGCGATGAGATAACCGTCGCCAGCATTGTTGCCATGCCCGACGAGCACCGTCAGTTCGTTCGCGTCCGGCCATTGCCGCACCAGCGCGCGCCAGGTCGCCCGGGCCGCCCGCTGCATCAATTCGAAGCCCGGCGTGCCGGCGGCAATCAGCCGGGCGTCGAGCTCGCGCACCTGGGCGGCGCCGTACAGTGCGTCGGGTAATTCATCTTTCGTCTGCGGCATGCGTCTTCGAGCTCCGATGTCTGGCAGAATTATACGCACCTCAGCTCCGGTTTCTCTCGCCTCATGTCCGCCATCACCACAGACCTGCCCGCCCTCGCCCAATCAATCAAGGAGTGGGGCCGCGAGCTGGGCTTTCAGCAAGTCGGCATCAGCGGCCTGCACCTCGCCGAGCACGAGCAGCACCTGGAGCGCTGGCTCGCGGCCGGCTACCACGGCGAAATGGACTACATGGGCGCCCATGGCAGCAAACGCTCGCACCCCGAGGAACTGGTGCCGGGCACTTTGCGGGTGGTCTCGCTGCGCATGGACTACCTGCCAGGCGATACCGAAATGGCCAAACGTCTGGCGCAACCGGAAAAAGCTTACGTGTCGCGTTATGCCTTGGGCCGCGATTACCACAAATTGATCCGTAAACGTGTGCAGCAATTGGCCGACAAAATTCAGGCCGAGATCGGCCCGTTCGGTTTCCGTGCTTTCGTCGACAGCGCCCCGGTGCTGGAAAAAGCCATCGCCGAACAGGCAGGGCTGGGCTGGATTGGCAAGAACACCCTGGTGCTGAATCGCAAGGCCGGGAGTTATTTCTTTCTAAGCGAGCTATTCGTCGACCTGCCGTTGCCGATGGACCAACCACACAGCACCGAACATTGCGGGCGCTGCACTGCGTGCCTGGATATCTGCCCGACCAATGCCTTCGTCGGCCCGTATGTGCTGGACGCGCGGCGCTGCATTTCCTATCTGACCATCGAACTGAAAACCGCCATCCCTGAAGAGCTGCGCCCGCTGATCGGCAATCGCGTGTTCGGCTGCGATGACTGCCAGATCGTCTGCCCGTGGAACCGTTTCGCCAAACCTTCACAGGAAGGCGATTTCAAGCCACGGCACAACCTCGACAACGCCGAGCTGGCCGAGCTGTTTATGTGGGATGAAGACAAGTTCCTGAGCAGCACGGAAGGCTCGCCGTTGCGGCGCGCCGGTTATGAGCGCTGGTTGAGGAATCTGGCGGTGGGACTGGGTAATGCGCCTTCAACGATCCCGGTGCTGGAAGCCTTGAAGGCGCGCCGCGATTTTCCTTCAGATCTGGTGCAGGAACACGTCGAGTGGGCGCTCAGGCAACATGCCGAGCGTCAGGGCGCGTCGTTGTAAACGAACTTGGGCATTTCCCAGTGAAAACGGATCGCCAGCAGGCGTAGCAGAAACCCACCGAACAGCGTAATCAGAATCGCCTGCTCGCCTGGCACGTTCAGGTACAGACAAAGCATGTAGCACCATGCAGCGGCAAACGAGACGCTGGCATAGAGTTCGCGCCGAAAGATCAGCGGAATGTCGTTACAGAAAATGTCGCGCAGGATGCCGCCGAACACCCCGGTAATGACGCCGCTGACCGATGCCACCAGCATGCCATGGCCCATCTCCAGAGCGGTCATGCAACCGATCAAAGTGAATGCCACCAGCCCTACCGCGTCGAGCACCAGAAACAGTGAGCGCAGATGGCGCATCCAGCGGGCGGTGAATACGGTGAACATCGCGGCCACCGACGTCAGCACCAGATACTCCGGGTGTTTGACCCAGGTCAGCGGGTAATGTCCGAGCAACACGTCGCGCACCGAACCGCCACCCAGCGCGGTGATGCAGGCGATCAGCACCACGCCAAACCAGTCCATGCCGCGTCGTCCGGCGGACAGCGCGCCGGTCATGGCTTCGGCGGTGATGGCGATGAGATAGAGCATCAGCAACATGATGGCAGCCCAGGCAGAAAGGCGCGCAGTCTAGCCACTTCAGCGCCGCACCAGAAGAGGGCGCCTCAGCAAACACAACTCCCTGTAGGAGCCGCCGAAGACTGCGATCTTCTGATTCTGCTTTTTCAGATTCAAAACAGAGATCAAAAGATCGCAGCCTGCGGCAGCTCCTACACAGGGATCGCGTCAGAACTTGATGAAATGCTTGCGGTAGTGCTGCAGCTCGGCGATCGATTCGCGGATGTCATCCAGCGCCAGGTGCGTGCTGCCCTTCTTGAAGCTGTCGCGCACGTCCGGCGCCCAGCGCGCGGCCAGTTCCTTGAGTGTGGAGACGTCGAGGTTGCGGTAGTGGAAGTAGCTTTCCAGCGCTTTCATGTGGGTATAAAGGAAGCGGCGATCCTGGCAGATGCTGTTGCCGCAGATCGGCGACTTGCCCTTCGGCACCCATTGTTCCAGGAAAGCGATGGTTTCGGCCTCGGCCTCGGCCATGCTGATGCGGCTTTCGCGTACACGCTGGGTCAGGCCGGAATTGCCGTGGGTGCGGGTGTTCCACTCATCCATGCGCGCCAGGACTTCGTCGCTGTGATGGATGGCGATCACCGGGCCTTCGGCCAATGTGTTGAGCTCACTGTCGGTGACGATGGTGGCCATTTCGATGATCACATCGTTGTCCGGGTCCAGACCGGTCATTTCCAGGTCGATCCAGATCAGGTTTTGCGGGTTTTGCATATTCGGGCTCCTAGGCAATGCTGCGCAGTTTAGCCTAGGCCGGTGGCCGGGCGTGCTAAACTCGCGGCCGTTTTACCTAATCGCTGCATTCTTCAGACGGAACACCCATGGCCAAACGCCAACTCAATCGTCGTCAAAACTGGCGCATCGAAAAGATTCAGGGCGAGCGCGCCGCACGCGCCGCCAAACGCGAGTCCTCGGCGGTCGAAGCCCTCGAGGGCGGCGACCTTGGCCCTGAGCAACACGGCCTGGTGATCGCCCACTTCGGTGTGCAGGTGGAAGTCGAGGCCGCTGAAGGCGAACTCGCCGGCCAAGTGTTCCGCTGCCACTTGCGCGCCAACCTGCCGGCGCTGGTCACCGGCGACAAAGTCGTCTGGCGCGCCGGCAACCAGGGCATTGGCGTTATCGTCGCGCAACTGCCGCGCAGCACCGAACTGTGCCGCCCCGACAGCCGCGGCCAGCTCAAACCGGTTGCCGCCAACGTCGACATGATCGTCATCGTCTTCGCCCCGCTGCCCGAGCCGCACGCCAACCTGATCGACCGCTACCTGGTCGCCGCCGAACACGCCGGCATCCGCCCTCTGCTGCTGCTGAACAAATTCGACCTGATCGACGAGCAGAACGCCCCGGCGCTGAACGCGCTGCTGGCGGTGTACCGCACGCTGGGTTATCCGGTGCTGGAAGTTTCCGCGCACCACGGCGACGGCATGGAGCAGCTGCAAAAGCAGCTCGACGGACGCATCAGCGTGTTCGTCGGCCAGTCCGGCGTTGGCAAGTCATCGCTGGTCAACAGCTTGCTGCCGGAAGTCGAAACTCGCGTCGGGCCGTTGTCCGAGCTGTCCGGCCAGGGCACGCACACCACGACCACCGCGCGCCTGTTCCACTTTCCTGGCGGCGGCGAACTGATCGACTCCCCGGGCATCCGCGAATTCGGTCTGGGCCACGTCAGCCGCGCCGACGTTGAAGCCGGTTTCATCGAGTTCGACGACCTGCTCGGCACCTGCCGCTTCCGCGACTGCAAGCACGACCGCGAACCAGGTTGCGCGCTGCTCAAGGCGCTCGAAGACGGGCGCATCCAGCAGCAACGCATGAACAGCTACCGCTCGATCATCGCCAGCCTGCCTGAAAACGGCTATTGAATTATTCGGCCATCCTCCCGGGTGGCTGAATTGCTAGCACACTGGTTTCGTGATTTTCGAAACGGTTCAAACTAAACATTCTCGAAGAAAAGGTTTGTACTCCAGCAGTTTTTTATACAAAGCTAACTTCCAGCTCAGAGCCCCCACCTTTCGCTCTCGACGTTCAATATATTTATTCAGGAATTTTCTTAAGATCTTCACCGTACGAGCCTCCCGCGCCAAGGCCGTATCGCGAAAGTCATCAAATAAAGAGCCAGCCTCTTCTTTATAGCGCTCAAGTAGATTCAACCGGCCAAAGTGCCGCGCAATCAAATCAAACTCTACTCTGTCAAAACCATCAGGGCAAACCAGGTTAAAGCTTATAGACGGCAATAGCTCACCATTATAAGTATTCCAGCTAATGTCTGGTTGAAGTATAGGGTGCGCGGGAAGACTGTCTATATAAAAATTAATAATAGTCCGATTGCCATTGACCAGCCACACTTCTCCTTTTATACCATTACACGACCCACAGCACGGCACCAGATTATGACAGTGAACTGCGTACTCCGGAAATTCTGATTTTGGTAGATAGTGGTCAAACTGCCGAGGGACGCCAAGCCCACAATATGGACATATCGAACGAATATTTTTACTTTGAGACTGCCTGATTAGTTTCTTCAATTCACGCATCGCAACAACTTCAACTTCATAGCAGTGCAGCAATGCTTTCTTTTCCGAAGCAGTCCATCTGACCGCCTTCAATCCACCAATCAATAACGGCGTAAAATTCTGCTGTAACATTTTGTAGCGACCTAAGACGCGTAATTTAGAAGCATCAAGACTGAGGCGATGATCACCACTTTTACTTTCAATAACCGCATCTAAGTCGTCCTCTGGGTCGAGATACAACGGCGTCATCCTGTGCATTACTGCTCCTTTTTGATCGAAGCCAAGTATGCGGCTGCGTGCATACTCAAGTCATCATCAAATAACGATGATACTTCATCAAAAGTTCTTTCCTCGGCAAGTTCTTTCAACACCTTCTTATAGAAACTGGGTGTTTCTACCGTTTCAAAAACTGCACGGGTCAACTCTGAAATATTTTCACCAAATGACTCTTGATCAAGACGGCGTGCTTCCGTCACGTTGCCTTCTCGCTCAAAGTGAATAACTCGCCGTCCCGGAACCTCCTGTACAACAACTGGCGAGTGTGTGGCGAGGATGGCGTACGAATCGAACGTCTCAAGTAGCGATTGCAGCGTCTGCATCAACAATCCTACAGCCGTCGGGTGAAGGTGAATCTCCGGCTCATCAAATAAAACCAAAGAGTCATGTTTAAGATAAGACACCGCTGCAGATAAAAAATAGGTAAGTATTGACTGCCCTGAACTCATAGACGGACTGTCTTCATCCTTGAAAGATTCGATATAATCGTCAATAGACACGCTGCTCTTCGGCAATCCCCATACCTGAGCGGCATGTTTTTCCCACAAGTCACCACGATTTTGTTCGACGATGCGCTTCAAAAACTTTAAATGCCGAGTTTCCAAAGCTGAACGCGAGAGCTTTCCGCTATCATCACGAACACCACAGTATATATAGCTTATATTTTTTTTCTGAGGCCTCAAAAACCTATCAAATGCGGAAAATGACAGTGCAATCACTCGAGAAAACAAGGGCCGACGGGGGGTAAATGCCTCTTCAACGACTTGTGCACTTTCTTTAGACATTCTCAGTGGCGTCGCCAGATCCAGCGCCAACCGAGCCAAAAATTGGGTTTTACCTACACCGTTACGCCCGATAATGGCAACTACTCGACCCGGCACAGGATCAGCAGAATCAATATCAAATTTCACTTCTACATTTGCCGAAGATCCGGGAATCTTTCCAGCATAATTGAATTTATAACTTTCGCCCCCCTCACCTCCATGCAATACCGCAAAACCATGACGAAGAGCTATTTTCGCTTCATTGAAACGTGTTAGTGAGTTACGAAAACCCGACCTCGTCTCAACTGCTTCCAAACTAACTGGACTGATAACTACATCATTTAACGAGTGCAGCACTTCCTGAAAATTATCTGGAAATACCTCTAGAATTTTCTTGTAGTACTTCAAGTCTTGGCCAAGCGACGCAAATTCGACGGGAAGCTTATCAAACGGGAATGGCAAGATCGTGATATCCAGACCTTCCTGCAAAAACTTTACAGTGCCAATTTTCTTCCACTTCTTATCTTTAGCCGGAAAGTAAAAAATATGGTGCAGAGTTCTGAAATTGTAATCATCCCATTCGTCATTCATCATGACTATGCACGGATATTGAGCATCTTTCGGCGCAACAACAGTGCTAGCGTCCAGACTTTTGTAGAAATTCATAAGCGTCCTTGAATTGATCGTTGCAAGCAACGGCATATCCCTTAAAAAAGATAAAGGCAATGTGCCATTGCTTCGCGAAATTTTCCAGTGCTCTTTTTTCAACCCTCCTAATCTCTGCCCCTTTTAGAGTTACCGGAGGCACTTCGACGCGCCATAACGCGCAAAATAAACAAAAAAAACCCTACAGGTTAAAACCTGCAGGGCTTTTGGATGGCCGTTCATTCAGCGCGTTTAGCTGCGCAGCCTTGCGAATTTTTTAGATGTCACTGTTTCGGCGCGGCTACCCCCGGCTCGGCCGGTTTCGGCGCAGCGTCATCGAACAGATTCAGGCGTTCGCGCAGTTCGTGCGCCGGCACTGGCTGCTTGTCGGCGGGCAACGCATTTGGATCAACCGGGGCCGCCGGAGCAGCACCGTTCTGCCCCTGATCCGCCGGTTTCGCCGCCTCAGGACCTTGCGCACCTTCGATCGCCGCCTGGGCCTTTTTGGTCAGTACGACAATGTCGATCCGCCGGTTGACCGGGTTGAACGGGTTTTCCCGGTCGAACAGTGCCGACGAGGCATAACCGACCACCCGCGCCACCTGCGCATCCGGATAACTGCCAGCGACCAAGGCACGGCGAGCCGCGTTGGCACGGTTGGCCGAGAGCTCCCAGTTACCGTAATCGCCGGTGCCGATGTACGGCTTGGCGTCAGTGTGACCGCTGATGCTGATCTTGTTCGGCACCGCTTTGATGGTGTCGGCCATGGCCAGCAGGATGTCTTCGAAGTACGGTTTCAGGCGCGCGGAACCTGAGTCGAACATCGGCCGGTTCTCGGCGTCCATGATCTGGATGCGCAAGCCGTTCGGCGTGATTTCGAAGAGGATCTGATCCTTGAATTTCTGCAGTTGCGGGTTTTCGTCGACCTTGTTCTGCAGTTCCTGCAGCAGCAGCTCAAGACGCTCCTTCTCGACCTGCTCGGCCATGCCCTCAACCTGATCGGTGTCGACCGTGACCTTGTCCGGCTGCGGCTGCGACTTCACTTCCGGATTAAGAGTGTTTTCCGGCGCCAGAGTCGGCGTGCCACCGAGATCGATGATGTACGGCGTGCCGCTTTCGGAGAAGCCGACCGGGTCCTTGAAATAACCGGCGATGGCGATCTTCTGTTCCGGCGTGGCGGTGGACAGCAGCCACAGCACCAGGAAGAACGCCATCATCGCCGTGGCAAAGTCGGCGAAGGCGATTTTCCACGCCCCGCCATGGTGCCCGGCGGCAATGCGCTTGACGCGCTTGACGATGATCGGCTGATTATTTTCCATGACTTAACGACCGCGAACCGCTTGTTCCAGCTCGGCGAAGCTCGGACGGTGCGCCGGGTACAGAACCTTGCGCCCGAACTCGACCGCCAGCGACGGCGGCATGCCGGACGCCGAAGCCACCAGCGAGGCCTTGATGGCTTCGTAGACGTTCAGCTCTTCCTTGGCGTCGTGAGCAAGAGAATGCGCCAGCGGGCCGAAGAAACCATACGCCGCGAGAATACCGAAGAAGGTACCGACCAGTGCCGCGCCCACGTGCAGACCGATCGATGCCTGGTCGCCCTCGCCCAGCGAGGCCATGGTCACCACGATACCGAGTACCGCCGCGACGATACCGAAACCGGGCATGCCGTCGGCAATGCCATTGACCGCGTGCGATGGGTGCTCGAGGTCTTCCTTGAGGCTGTACAGCTCCATGTCGAACAGGCCTTCGAGTTCGTGCGGAGCCATGTTGCCGGAGGACATGATGCGCAGATAGTCGCAGACAAACGCAGTCATGCGTTCATCCTTGAGCACGGCCGGGTACTTGGCAAAAATCGGGCTCGCGGCGGCATCTTCGATGTCGCCCTCGATAGCCATCATGCCTTCGCGGCGGCTCTTGTTGAGGATCTCGTAGATCAGCCCGAGCACTTCCAGATAGAACGTGTGGGTGAAACGCGAACCGAACATGCTCAAGGACTTCTTGAGCACGTGCATCGTCATGTAACCGGGGTTGGCCTGGAGGAAAGCGCCGAGGGCCGCACCGCCGATGATCATCACCTCGAAGGGCTGGATCAGGGCGGCAATCTTGCCGTGGGAGAGCACGTATCCGCCGAGCACGCTCGCGAATACGACGATGATGCCGATAATTTTAGCCATAGGTAGAAAGTACTTACTGAGTCGGGTTCAAGGTCATATTCGGAAGTTAAAAAATCTCTTCTTCTACTTATCGGCAAAACTGCGCCAGACTATAGCCAGTTCAGGCGAAAAGCCAATTTAGCCCATGCCGGGCGCGTCTACAGTCAGTGAAGATCTCGTCCAGACATGGCTAATGAAACGAACATTCCATCGGTAAAACCGAGCACCCTCCAGGCTTGGGTCAAGCTGCTCGACAGCGTCCCCCTGCCCGTACCGCAAGAGGCTCACGACAAAGTCTGCCGGGCGATCCGCGACAATCGCAGCTCGCTGCGCGACATCGCCGATCTGATGCAGGACAGCCCGGCGCTGGCCTTGAGCATCATCCGTGAGGCGAATCGTCACACCCACGGCACCATGGCCGCGCCAGCGGAAAATCTTGAGGTGGCAATCAATCGCCTGGGCCTTGCGCGTACCGAAGAATTGCTCGCGCGCCTGCCTGCGCAACCGCACCGGCAGATCCCCAGGGCCTTGCGCCAATTGCAACTGATCAGCCAACACGCGACACAGCAGGCCAACGGTTTTTTTGCCAGTCGCCTGGCGCGGTTGTGGCAGGACATCCATTGGGGCAGCCTGCTGTTCCTGTCTCCGCTGTGGCCGTTGGCACTGACCTATCCGCAGTTGCTCGAAGAGTGGGAGCTGCGGGTGATTCACAAGGGCGAATCGGCGCGTGTGGTCGAAAAGCAATTGTTCGGCGTGCGCCTGTTGAAGATTGCCGAAGCACTGGTCCAGGCCTGGCACCTGCCGATCTGGGTCGAGCAAGGCTACAAATTGCTGCTCAGCGAGCAACGCGAACTGGTCAAGGTATTGCGCATCGCCCGCGACAGCGAACACCCTTTGCGGCAGCAAAACCGCCTCGACGACGACCCGACGCTACGGCGTTGGCTCAACCAGCCGGCCAACACTGTGCTGCTGGCCAACGGCCTGGCACTGTCGGCGCAACAGGCCTGGGACAGTCCGCACAGCAACCGCTGGCAGTACCTGACGAGCCTGTATCTGCAGATTTCCATGGATCAAGTGCAGCAGCAGTTGCACCAGCAAGCGGCGAACAGCGCACGTCAGCACGCAATGCCTGATTTGTGGCACCCGGCGGTTTCGCTGATCTGGCCGTGGGGCACCCGTCGCTTGCCGGCCGGCATGCTCCCGGCAGCAGCGCCGAATGCAGATGATCTGGGCCAATGGCGTCGGCAATGTGCCGAGCTGCTCGCCGAGCCCAGCCGTTTCACCAATGCCATGAGCCTGACCGTCGCCGCCCGCGAGGCTCTGGTAGCGAGCGGCATGCGCCGGGTGATGATTCTGATGGCTGACCGCACGCACACGACCCTGCGTGTACATCAAACTGCCGGCCTGCCGAAGGATGCAGCGGCGTTGAGCTTTGTCGTCAGCCAAAGCAAGGTCCTGCAGCGCCTGCTCGCTCAGCAGGCGCAGGTGCGCATCACGCCAGAAAACAACGCCCAATTCTGTGCCTTGTTGCCCGCGAGCCTGCGCACGCTGTTTCGCGGTGAACACCTGTTTCTGCGTTCATTGGTCAACAATGGCCGGGTGATCATGATCGTCGTCGCCGATCAGGGCGGCGGGCCGTTCGCCGACATCACCGTGCAGGCCTTCGGCAAAACCGCGCAGTGCGTCGAAAAAGCCCTGCACAGCTTTAGCAGCCGCGGCCAATGAGCCTGCGCTACAATCCTCCCCTTTGTGCTCTGGAGACCTCACATGTCTGACTTCTCTGGCTTGCCGCTCGTCATTGAGCCGAGCGACCTGCTGCCGCGTCTGGAGTCCCCGGAACTGATTCTGGTAGATCTGACCAGCCCTGCCCGGTATGCCGAAGGTCACTTGCCCGGCGCACGTTTTGTCGACCCGAAACGCACCCAGCTCGGCCAGCCGCCGGCGCCCGGGCTGATGCCGGCGAAGGCCGATCTGGAAGCATTGTTCGGCGAGCTCGGTCATCGCAAAGACGCGGTCTACGTGGTGTATGACGATGAAGGCGGCGGTTGGGCCGGACGGTTCATCTGGCTGCTCGATGTCATCGGCCACAATAAATACCACTATATAGATGGTGGCCTGCCGGCCTGGCTGGCGGACGGTATGCCCATGTCGATTCAGGTGCCCGCCGCGGTCGGTGGCCCGGTTTCGCTGACCCTGCACGATGGACCGACCGCCACCCGCGAATACCTGCAAAGCCGTCTCGGCGCCGCCGATCTGGCGATCTGGGACGCGCGCGGGCCGCTGGAATACTCCGGCGAGAAAGTCCTTGCAGCCAAGGGCGGCCACATCCCCGGCGCGGTCAATTTCGAATGGACCGCCGGCATGGACCAGACGCGTCAGCTGCGTATCCGCAGCGACATGCCGCAGATCCTCGAAAACCTCGGGATCACCAAGGACAAAGAAATCATTACCCACTGCCAGACCCATCACCGGTCGGGCTTCACTTATCTGGTGGCCAAATCCCTCGGTTATCCGCGGGTCAAGGGCTACGCCGGTTCCTGGGGCGAATGGGGCAACCACCCCGACACGCCTGTCGAGATTCAAGCTTCCAAGGAAAATCAATGAAAGAGCGTCTGTTTATCCTCAGCCAGTACCTGCTGCCGCATCACCTGCTGTCGCGTCTGGCTGGCTGCATTGCCGAGTGCCGAGTGCGCTGGTTCAAGAATGCTTTCACCCAGTGGTTCGCCAAACGTTATCAAGTGGACATGTCCCAGGCACTGGTCGAAGACCTGACCGCTTACGAGCACTTCAACGCGTTTTTCACTCGCGCCCTGAAAGACGGCGCGCGGCCGCTGGACGAAACCCCGGGCGCAATCCTCAGCCCGGCCGACGGTGCGGTCAGCCAGCTTGGCCCGATCGAACATGGTCGGGTGTTCCAGGCCAAGGGCCACAGCTTCAGCGTGCTCGAATTGCTCGGCGGTGATGCAGCCAACGCGGCGCCGTTCATGGGCGGCGACTTCGCCACCATTTACCTGTCGCCGAAGGATTACCACCGCGTGCACATGCCGCTGGCCGGCACCCTGCGCGAAATGGTCTACATCCCGGGCCGTATTTTTTCGGTGAACCAGACCACTGCCGAAAACGTCCCGGAGCTGTTCGCCCGCAACGAGCGCGTGGCGTGCATTTTCGATACAGAACGCGGGCCGATGGCCGTGGTGCTGGTTGGCGCGATGATTGTCGCTTCGATTGAAATCGTGTGGGCCGGCTTGGTGACCCCACCGAAGCGTGAGCTGAAAACCTTCCGCTACGACGAAGCCGCACGCGCACCGATTCACTTGGAAAAAGGCGCTGAACTGGGACGCTTCAAGCTCGGTTCAACGGCGATCGTGCTGTTTGGCCCGGACCAGGTGAAGTGGGCCGAAGAGCTGGTGGCCGGTTCGCCAGTGCAGATGGGCCAAGGCCTGGCACTACCAAAAGCGTGACCCTGTTCGCGGAAGCAGCCGACGCTGCTTCCGCAAACTGCGACATTTGCTGCTATGGTTTTGCTCATGAGCCAGACCAACTTTTCTCCCAAGCTGCGCGCTCCGACTCCCACGCAAACGCGCCTGTCGTTCTGCGACGCCAGCCCGCGTGATCTCAAGCGCTGGATCGCCGGCCTGCCCAAGGCCAACATCGGCGAAACCGCCCGCCTGCTCTATCAAGGCCTCGGCGAACTGAACCTGTTGCTCACCCCCAGCGACAATCGCCTGCAACTCTTGGAACTGCTGCGGCCCGAGGTGTATTTCGTCTGCCAGCATCTGGAACGGCACTTTCTCCATCAGGCGATCATGCTCGACGAGCGCTCGCGCAGGGTCAGCAACCTGTGTCAGGCGCTGCAAGGTCAGTTGGCCATCGGCTATAAACAGATCGTTCTGCGCATCCTGCCCAAATACAGCAAGGACCGCGCGACGTTGGTCAGCACCGCATTGCAACGCGCGGCGCATGCCCTCAAGGCGCAACTGGTGCGCGCCACGCAGTTGTACAGTTCACCGCCGGAACACGTGTGGTTTGAATTGCATCAGTTGTATCGCAGCGCTGCGCAATTGCAGTTGCAACAACGGCGGCTGCGCGATGATCTAGCCTTTTTGACCAGCGAATTAAGCGTCGAACAGACCTACATCGCCGCAGTGCTATTGGGCAGCGCCCGTTGCAATCAATTGCGTCAAAGCCAGATTGCCCGGCTGGCCGAGGTGATCGAGCCGTGGAGCGCCCTGCTCAAGCTGCATCCCGGCAGCGCCGACGACGGTTTGTTCGCCATCAGCCCGGGACTCGATGTCGGCCCGCGCTACCGCAAGATGTTTCGCAGCGAGCAACAGAACGGGCTGCAGGGCTTCGATCCACACCCGCTGGTCAAACAGCTCGAAACGCACCTGCTGCACCAGTCCACCTCGACCCCACTGCCCGTTTCCGCCGGCCTCAGCGTCGACACCCTGCAACATCTGCACGCTACTTGGGGCCAAGCGGCGGAACGCAGCTTTCAGCGTATCGCCGGTCAAGGCACATTGACTGTGTGCGTCGGCATGAGCGCCCTGCACTTCCACCTCGGCGGCGAGCGCACCTTCAGCGAACTGCTCAAACATCCCGGGGCCCGCGCGGCGAATTTCAGCAGCGTGGTGGCCAGCGGCGAAAAGGACAGCTGGAGTCAGGCGTTCGACGCTGCCCCGCAAAGTAACGATGAGCTGTTGCCGTACGAGGAAATCCAGTACGACCAGTTGAGCGAAGAGGAAGGCCCCGGCAACGCGCCGAACTATCCGACTTACGCCTTGCCGGTGATCAACCATAGTCCCGGCGGTTATTGCCTGGCCTGGCCCAGCGAAGTAGCGGCGGAGTTGCAGGCCGGGGAAATGCTCGGCATTCAGGACAGCGAGGGCAAAGGCTGGAGCATTGCGGTGATTCGCTGGATCCGCCAGGTGCGCGGCAGCGGCACACAGATGGGCATTGAACTGGTCGCGCCACACGCGCAGCCGTGCGGCTTGCAACTGGTCCGAACGAAAGATGATCACAGCCAGTATTTGCGCGGTTTGCTGTTGCCGGAAATCAGTGCGATCGATGTGCCGGCCACCGTGCTTGCGCCGCGCCTGCCGTTTCAGGAAGGCAACAAGGTGTTGATCAACACCCAGGGCGAGGAACACCGCGCCGGGCTGGATCGGCGGGTGGCGAGTACGCACAGTTTCAACCAGTTCGCCTATCGCTCGCTGGATCCTGCGCAGAATGGCGGGGGTGAAGAGGATTTCGATTCGTTGTGGAATTCGCTTTAAAGCAAAAGATCGCTGCCTTCGGCAGCTCCTACATTTGGAATGCATTTCCCTGTAGGAGCTGCCGAAGGTTCGGGCCGCGTTCGGACGATCTTTGTGCTTTGTCAGTTACAACTGCCCGTCACGATCCCGGAAGCCCAGCAGATACAGCACACCATCCAGCCCAAGGGTGGAAATCGCCTGCTTCGCCGACTGCTTGACCAACGGCTTGGCGCGGAACGCCACGCCCAGCCCGGCGATCGCCAGCATCGGCAGATCATTGGCACCGTCGCCAACGGCAATGGTCTGTTCCAGGCGCAGACCTTCCTTGTGCGCCAGCTCCTTGAGCAAGTCAGCCTTGCGCTGTGCATCGACAATCGGCTCGATCGCCACGCCGGTGCATTTGCCGTCGACCACTTCCAGCTCGTTGGCAAACACGTAGTCGATACCGAGCCTGGCTTGCAGTTGCTTGGCGAAATAAGTGAAGCCGCCGGACAGAATCGCGGTTTTGTAGCCCAGGCGCTTGAGCTCGGCGAACAGGGTTTCAGCGCCTTCGGTCAGGCGCAGCGAAGCGCCGATCGAGTCGAGCACGCTGACGTCGAGACCCTTGAGCAGCGCCAGACGCTCCTTGAAGCTGGCGCGGAAATCCAGTTCGCCGGCCATGGCGCGCTCGGTGATTTCAGACACTCGATCACCCACGCCGGCCGCCTTGGCCAGCTCATCGATGACTTCCGCTTCGATCAGCGTCGAGTCCATGTCGAACACGGCCAGACGCCGGTTGCGACGGAACAGCGAATCTTCCTGGAAGGCGATATCGACGTTCAATTCCTGGGCAACGCTGAGGAATTCGGCGCGCAAGGCCTGCGGATCGGCCGCTTCGCCGCGCACGGAAAACTCGATGCAGCCCTTGCCCTTGTCGGCCGGCGTGTCCAGCGGCATGCGCCCTGACAGACGGTCGATATGGTCAATATTCAGGCCATATTTAGCGGTAATCGCGCTGACAGCTTGCAATTGGCCGGCGGTGACTTTGCGCGTCAGCAGGGTGACGATATGGCGTTTCTTGCCCTGATTGCCCACCCACTGCTGATAATCCTCTTCGGACACCGGGGTGAAACGCACTTGCTGATCCAGTTCGTAACCCTTGAACAGGATGTCCTTGAGCACCGACTTGCCTTGTTCGGAATCGGGAATTTCAACCAGGATGCCGAACGACAGGGTGTCGTGGATCACCGCCTGACCGATGTCGAGAATGTTCACACCACCTTGTGCCAGAACACCGGTGATGGCCGCCGTCAGACCCGGACGGTCGACTCCCGTGATGTTAATCAGGACGATTTCGCGCAACGCGCACCCCCGCAACTGGAAAAAAACCGCATTCTACCCACTTTCAGTGACCATCGGGCACCGCGAGCGCTTTGCCGGTCTGGGGCCTGTCGCTATACTGCGCGTCAACTTCACGGACAAAGAGCCGAGCTCAAGTGAACCGGCCCACGCCAGTCAAAACCGATAACTTCTTCCTGCTGATCTTCCGTGCACTGCGCCATCGCCGTGTACCGATTGCATTGCGCATTGCCAGCCACAACGTGATCCTGGTCGCTCTGGCCCTGGTGATCTATGCCGGGGTGATGGGGCTGCAATTCAAGCAGGCCATGCACGAGCAGGCCGATGCGCTGGGCGAAAGCCTGACGACGCAGACCGCCACCTCCGCCACCGAGCTGCTGGTGTCCAACGACATCCTCAGCCTCAACGTGCTGCTCAACAACCTGACCAAGAACAAACTGGTCGCCCACGCGGCGATCTACAGCGTGGACAACCGCATCCTCGCCGAGTCCGGTCAGCGTCCCAAGCACAGCCTGCTGGGCGAAGCCGAGGGCATGTACGAGAGCAAGATCACTTTCCAGGACGTGACGGCCGGGCAACTGCGCATCAGCCTGGACATGGATCAGTTCCAGCAGCCTATGACCATCAGCCTGCAAAGCATGGGCATTCTGAGCGCGATTCTGCTGGCACTGTCGCTGGCTCTGAGCCTGCGCATGGGCCGCTATCTGTCGACGCCGTTGCTGCAATTGCGTGTATGGCTGCGCCGCATCGACGCGCACACCCCGGGCATTGATCGTCAGGATGAAATCGGCGATCTGGCGCGCCAGCTGCACGCCAGCTACGCCCCGGAACCTGAGCCTGAACCTGAACCCGAGCCGGAATTTGTCGAGGAAGAAGACGAACCGGAATTCGAGGTGCGTAACCTGCGCGATCCAAGCTTCGACGAAAGCCGCCCGCTGGCCGCGAAGAAACCGGCACCGCGCCACTTGGTCAGCACCGTCGAAGACGATGATGACGATGACGCCTTCGCCGACCTTCGCGACGAATCGCTCAACGACGCCGCACAACCGCTCACGCGCAAACCGACTCCTGACGTGCCACAGCACACCGCCGTACTGGCCGTGCAACTCGGCTCGCAAGAGCAACTGCGACGTTTGCCTCGCGCACGCCTGGAAGAATTGCAGGAACGCTATCGCGACTGCCTCGAGCAGGCCGCTTCGCTGTATCAGGGCGAAATCGAAACCCTCAACGATGGCAGCACGCTGTTGCTGTTCCACACCGAAGACTGCGGCGACGATTACCTGACCAATGCCATCTGCTGCGGCGAACTGCTGCGCGCACTCGGTCACCAGTTGCAGATCGAAGTCGCGGACAGCGGCATCACCCTGCAATTGCAGCTGGGCCTGACACTGGGCGATGAGTTGTTTGGTTTGAGCCAGATCGACCTGCTGCTGACCGATTCGGCTCAGGATGCACTGGCCTTGTCGCAGCACAGCCGCAATCTGCTGCTGGTCGAGCGCAAGATCAGTGATGACGCGCTGATTCGCCAACGTGCGCGGATCCGGCCGATCGCCAGCCCCGAGGGCGCCTGCTGTGTGGAGCGGTTGATGGAGCCTTATCCATCGATGCTGGAGCGGCAATTGGCGCGGATGCATGAGCGCCGGGCGTAAGGCTTAGGCCCGATACGCAAAAGCCCGCAGACGAGTAATTGTCTGCGGGCTTTTTATTGCCTGTACGGCCCCCTTCGCGAGCAAGCTCGCTCCCACATTTGATCGGCAGCGTGCAGACTCTGGAGCGAACCTGCTCGCGAAGGAGTCAGCGCTGACGACGAATAATCTGTGCCCCAGACACAACAAAGCCCGCACAAGGCGGGCTCTGTTCTGACTCGTTCCAGACTTAGAAGCGGAACACTTCCATGTCCGTACGAATCGGCGAGGCCATCGGAATCTTCGGTTGTTTCTCGGCTTCGGCCGCCGGTGCTGCCGGTTTGGCGTCCCGTTTACGCGGAGCCTCAGCCACAGGAGGCTGATTGGCCAACGGCTTGAGCGCGACCGACAACTGCTCGGCCAGACGCTGCAGCAGCATTCCCTGTGCCTGCACTTGCGAAGCGGTGCTGCCGGCGTGCAATTCCTGCAGATGAATGATGCGGTTATCGCGCACCTTGCCGCGGCGATCGATCAAGCGCCATTGCGCATCGAGAATCGCCGGTTGTTTCGCTCCGGAATCCAGACGGGTGATGGTCAGCAGCACCTGCACATCCGGAGTGAACCCGGCGGTAGCGGGCGCCAGCACCACACGCTGGCTGTCGAGGTGACCGGCGACCTGACGCATCAGCAATTGATCGATATCCGACGAAAGGCTGCCGGCCCAACGACCGTCGGTCGCCGCTTGCAGGCTGCCGTCCGGTTGACGTTGCAGCAGGGTTTCACGCTGAAGGTAATCGGCAACCACTACCGGCCCCAGCAAAACCGCCATGCCCGCGCTTTGCGCAGGCTGAACCGGACTTCCGCTGTCCAGTTGGTACAGCGACACCGGCTGGTGAACGCTGCAACCCGCCAGGCCAAGAACGCCGGCGAGCAACAAAATAAGGGGGCGTAGCGCAGTCATCATCCCGTCCAGGTGGCCGCCACAAGGCTGACCACAGTGAAAATACTCAATAAATATGAAGAACGCTCGGCCACGCCGGCGCTTGAAAGGCCATATCATCCGTGAATATGCGTTCCGACTCCAGCGCCAAAGCGTCGATCTACGTGTTTAATCGCAGATCGAGCGCTCTAGGAAGGCGTTCTCGTCTAATTGAGGTTTTCGACGAGCAGCGCATCGACCCGCTGAAAGCCCCGCGGAAGTTTATTTCCGCGACGACCACGCTCACCTTTGTAGTGTTCGAGGTCGTCGGCCTTCAGTGACAGGGTGCGCTTTCCGGCCTGCAATACAAGGGTGGCGCCCTCCGGCAAGACGGCAATGTCCGTCACGTATTCCTCGCGGCTGGCGACGCGTTCACCGGAAATACCGATGATCTTGTTGCCTTTGCCCTTACCCAATTGTGGCAGATCGCTGATTTTGAAGATCAGCAGGCGACCTTCGGTCGTGACCGAGGCCAGCCAGTTGAGCTCACGATCGGCCACAGGGCGCGGCGCGATGACCTTGGCGTTGTTCGGCAAGCTCAACAGCGCTTTGCCGGCCTTGTTCTTCGCTTGCAGGTCTTCGCCTTTGACCACGAAGCCGTAACCGGCATCGGAGGCAATCACGTACAGCGCATCGTCTTCGGGCATCAGCACGCATTCGAACGAGGCGCCCGGTGGCGGCGTCAGACGGCCGGTCAAGGGTTCGCCCTGGCCACGGGCCGACGGCAAGGTATGCGCGGCGACCGAATAACTGCGGCCGGTGGAGTCGATGAACACGGCAAACTGGTTGGAGCGCCCCGCCGCCGAGGTCTTGAAGCCATCGCCGGCCTTGTACGACAAGCCAGTAGCGTCGATGTCATGGCCCTTGGCCGAACGCACCCAGCCTTTTTCCGACAGCACTACGGTAACCTTTTCGTTCGGCAGCAGGTCGTGCTCGGTCAGCGCCTTGGCTTCAGCGCGCTCGACGATTGGCGAGCGACGGTCGTCGCCGTAGGTTTCGGCGTCTTTAAGCAGCTCGGTGCGCACCAGTTTCTTCAACTTCGCTTCGCTGCCCAGCAGGGCCTGCAGCCTGGCTTGCTCCTTGAGCAGCTCGTCCTGCTCGTCGCGCAGCTTCATCTCTTCCAGTCGCGCCAACTGACGCAGGCGGGTGTCGAGAATGTAGTCGGCCTGAATCTCGCTGAGGGCGAAACGCTCGATCAGTTTGGCTTTCGGGTGCTCCTCGGTGCGGATGATGTGGATCACTTCATCCAGATTGAGGTAGGCGATCAGCAAACCGTCCAACAGGTGCAGGCGACGCTCGACCTTGTCGAGGCGAAATTGCAGGCGACGACGCACGGTCTGAACGCGGAATTCCAGCCATTCGACCAGCAGCGCACGGAGGTTTTTCAGCTGTGGCTTGCCGTCCAGACCGATGATGTTGACGTTGACCCGGTAGGTCGACTCCAGCTCGGTGCTGGCGAACAGATGCTGCATCAGCGCTTCATGATCGACGCGGCTGTTGACCGGGATGATCACGATGCGGCACGGGTTTTCGTGGTCGGATTCGTCGCGCAGATCAGCGATCTGCGGCGCTTTCGACGGTTTGGCCTGCATCAGCGCGGCGATCTGCTCCAGCACCTTGGCCCCGGAGACCTGATGCGGCAGCGCGGTGACGATGATGTCGCCATCCTCGACATGGTACACGGCGCGCATGCGCACCGAGCCCTTGCCGGTTTCGTACATTTTCAGCAGGTCGGCACGCGGCGTGATGATTTCCGCTTCGGTCGGATAATCCGGCCCTTGAATATGCTCGCAGAGCTGCTCGACCGTGGCTTTCGGCTCATCGAGCAGGCGCACGCAAGCGGTGGCGACCTCGCGCAGGTTGTGCGGTGGCACGTCGGTAGCCATGCCCACGGCAATACCGGTGGTGCCATTGAGCAGAATGTTCGGCAATCGCGCCGGCAACACCAGCGGCTCCTGCAGGGTGCCGTCGAAGTTCGGGCCCCAGTCGGCAGTGCCCTGGCCCAGTTCGCTGAGCAGCACTTCGGAATAACGCGACAAACGCGCTTCGGTGTAACGCATGGCGGCAAAAGACTTCGGATCGTCCGGCGCACCCCAGTTGCCCTGGCCATCGACCAGCGTGTAGCGATAGCTGAACGGCTGCGCCATCAGCACCATCGCTTCGTAGCACGCCGAGTCGCCGTGCGGGTGGAACTTGCCGAGCACGTCACCGACGGTACGCGCCGATTTCTTGTGCTTGGAATCGGCGTCCAGCCCCAGTTCGCTCATGGCGTAGACAATACGCCGCTGTACCGGTTTCAGGCCGTCGCCAATATGTGGCAAGGCGCGGTCCATGATCACGTACATGGAGTAGTTGAGGTAGGCATTTTCGGTGAAGTCAGCCAGCGAGCGGCGTTCTACACCGTCCAGGCTGAGATCAAGGGAGTCGCTCATGCGGGCCTCATCGGTTCGTTGTCTGGCGCAGCAGCATGGTGCCACCGCGCTGGGTAAATTCAAGTTTGTTCAGGGCGCTCATGCCGAGCAGCACCTGATCGCCATGCAGCCCCGGCGCCACCAGTGCGCGAACGTCACGCAAAACAATGTCGCCCAGTTGCAGACGGGCAATCTTTGTTCGGTAGCCCTGGCTCAGGCCATTGGCCGTGCTCAGGGTCACGCCGAAACCTTCTTGCAGCTTCAAACGCTTGGCCAGATCCGCCGGTATCGCCACATCGGTCGCGCCGGTGTCGAGCATGAACTCCACCGGTTCGCCGTTGATCTGGCCGCTGGCGACAAAATGCCCCTGGGCATTGCTCGCCAGTTTCACCTCGATAAACCCTTCGCCCTGCTCCGACGTAACCACGATGTTCGGATTCTGCTGGCGCTGCTCCCACTGACCGAAAAACCGCGTCGCGAGAAACAGCGCCGCGCACCAGGCGAGGATCATCAACACCCGACCGGCACGTTTGCCCGGCGGTTGCTGGCTCATGGCCCGGCGCTCCAGCCACCGTCCGGTGCGGCAAAGCGCCAGACCACCGGACGGACTTCACCGTCGGCACGCGGGCCGAAATTGTTGTCGACGCCGATCCAGGCACCCTCGGCATCAATGATCAGCGCTTCTTCCAGTCCATAGTTCTGCGCGTAACGGCGATTGTCTTGCAACAGCTCGCTGGCATACGACCAGCAAAGCTCGACTTTGGCCGTCTGCGCATCGCGACGACAAATCTCGAAAGCGTTGCGTTCAAGGGTGAACAGCTTGCCGTTGAACAACGAAATGTCGGAAAAGTCGCGATGAACCGCTTTCGCCTTCGGAAACTGCGCTGGCTGCATCTCTTTGCCGCCCTCACTGAGCAGCACGCAGCGACCGTCGCAATCCCACACCGTCTGCTGGCGCTTGATCAGCAGCAGGCCGCGCTTCTGCCGTTCGGCGGCCAGCCACATCTGATCGCCCGCCGGGTTGATTGCCAAGCCCTCGAAGATCGAATTGAACTTCAGCAGCATGCCGCTCGCCCGCGCTTCGCGAACCAGCAGCGGCGAGATCTTCAGCCAGTTCGGCGGGCCACTGACCGGCACCTGCAACACCGCCGCATGGGCCTCACTGACGATGTAGCGATTGCCAGCGCTGTCGCAACTGATGCCTTCGAAATCCAGATCGCCGCCGCGAATGAACGACGCCGCCCATGTGCGCGAACTCAAGCCCCACGGCAAGCCGCTCTCGGGCACGGGCGGTACGTCGATGTGCACGGTTTGCGCCTGCCAGACCGGATCGCGGGTATCGAGGCGGTAGATCTGCTCGTCATCGCGATCGGAAACCGTCCACAGCTCATTGCCGCACATGGCCAGCCCCGACAGGTTGCCGCCGCGCATGCCTTCGACCGGGTGTTCGGAAAGCAGCCGCAATTGTTGCAGCGGCTCGGCCGACACGCTCAGCGCACTCAGCAGCAACGCACCCGCCAGGGCCCAGCCAAACTGCATCAGGCCAGCACCTCGGCGAGGTTGCCTTTGGATTCCAGCCAGGATTTGCGGTCGCCGGCGCGTTTCTTCGCCAGCAGCATGTCCATCATTTCCGAGGTTTCGGCGAAGTCTTCGCCCAGCGTCAACTGCACCAGACGCCGGGTGTTCGGGTCCATGGTGGTTTCGCGCAGTTGCGGCGGGTTCATTTCGCCCAGACCCTTGAATCGGGTGACCTGCGGCTTGCCGCGTTTTTTCTCGGCCACCAGGCGATCGAGAATACCGTCGCGCTCGGCTTCGTCGAGGGCGTAGTAGATCTCTTTGCCGAGGTCGATGCGATACAGCGGCGGCATCGCCACGTAGACGTGACCGGCATCCACCAGCGGACGGAAGTGCTGGACGAACAGTGCGCACAGCAGCGTGGCGATGTGCAGACCGTCGGAGTCGGCGTCGGCGAGGATGCAGATCTTGCCGTAGCGCAGCTGGCTCATGTCCGCCGCGCCCGGATCGACGCCGATGGCCACGGCGATGTTGTGCACTTCCTGGCTGGCGAGCACTTCGCTGCCATCGACTTCCCAAGTGTTGAGGATCTTGCCGCGTAACGGCAGGATCGCCTGGAATTCCTTGTCCCGCGCTTGCTTGGCCGAGCCGCCGGCGGAGTCACCCTCGACCAGGAACAGCTCGGAGCGCATCGGGTCCTGCCCGGCGCAGTCAGCCAGTTTGCCCGGCAATGCCGGGCCTTGGGTGACGCGTTTGCGCTCGACTTTCTTGCTCGCCTTGAGACGACGGCCGGCGTTATTGATAGCCAGCTCGGCCAGGGCCAGACCGGTCTCCGGGTTGGCATTGAGCCACAGGCTGAACGCATCCTTGACCACACCGGAGACAAACGCCGCCGCTTCACGCGATGACAGACGTTCTTTGGTCTGACCGGAGAATTGCGGTTCCTGCATTTTCATCGACAGGACGAAAGCGATGCGCTCCCAGACGTCTTCCGGCGCCAGCTTCACGCCGCGCGGCAGCAGGCTGCGGAATTCGCAGAATTCGCGCATGGCATCAAGCAGGCCCTGACGCAAACCGTTGACGTGAGTGCCGCCCTGCGCGGTCGGGATCAGGTTGACGTAGCTTTCCTGCACCGCGTCGCCACCTTCCGGCAGCCACAGCAGTGCCCAGTCGACCGCTTCTTTATTACCGGCGAAGGCGCCGCAGAACGGCTCGTCCGGCAGGCGTTCGAACTCGCTGACCGCGTCAACCAGATACGAGCGCAGGCCGTCTTCGTAATGCCACTCGACCTTCTCGCCGGTGCCTTTGTCTTCGAAGCTGACCAACAAGCCCGGGCACAACACAGCCTTGGCCTTGAGCACATGCTTGAGGCGGCTGATGGAGAATTTCGGTGAATCGAAGTATTTCGGGTCCGGCGCGAAGTACACGCTGGTACCGGTGTTGCGCTTGCCGACGGTGCCGACGATTTCCAGCTCGGAGGCCTTGAAGCCATCCTTGAAGGTCATCTGGTATTCGTTGCCGTCACGTTTGACCCGCACGCGCACTTCGGTCGACAGCGCGTTGACCACGGAAATACCCACGCCGTGCAAACCGCCGGAGAACTGGTAGTTCTTGTTGGAAAACTTGCCGCCCGCGTGCAGCTTGGTAAGGATCAGTTCGACGCCGGACACACCCTCTTCCGGGTGAATGTCTACCGGCATGCCACGGCCGTCGTCGCTGACTTCCAGCGAATGGTCGGCGTGCAGGATGACCTGCACCGATCTGGCGTGGCCGGCCAGGGCTTCGTCGACGCTGTTGTCGATGACTTCCTGGGCGAGGTGGTTCGGCCGACTGGTGTCGGTGTACATGCCGGGGCGTTTGCGCACCGGGTCGAGGCCCGAGAGGACTTCGATGGCGTCGGCGTTATAAGAACTAGCGCTGGGAGTGGCCATAAGGTCTCGTCGTCAGTCATTCATGAAAGAGGGGCAAGACTTCACAGCGTGGTGAAATCGATTGCCTGATACATATCGGCAGCCATGCCGGCAAAACTCAGCAACGCCGGCAATTGCCCGGCAAAGCCCTGAAAACTGTGGTCGCCGCCAGCCTGAATGCGCAAGGCACAGGCGCGGTAATACTGTTGGGCGAGGCGATAATCCAGCGTTTCGTCGCCGGTTTGCAACCAGACCTGATAACGCTTTGGATCCTGCGGTGGTGGCACTTCCAGCTCGGCCAGCGCCGTGACGTGGTCGTGAGTCAGTTCCCAGGTTTCATCGGTGTAGAGGTTTTTCTGCGTGCCTAGATAACCATCGAACATCCGGTGCGGGCTGACCGCCGGATTGACCAGCAGGGCTTTCAGGCCATGGCGCTCGGCCAGGTGAGTCGCATAGTAGCCGCCGAGCGAGCTTCCCACCAGCAACGGCCGGCCCAGCTCGGCGATTGCCTGCTCGAGCTGACCGATGGCTTCGCGAGGATGATGATGCAGCGCCGGCACGCGCAATTGCTCGCTCAACCCCAGCCGCTCCATGACCGCGACCAGCTGACAGGCCTTCTTTGAGGCCGGCGCGCTGTTGAAACCGTGGATATAGAGGATCGAACCGGACATTTGAGCTCCCTGGCTGTCGGCGAAAGATAGCGGAGTTTACAGGGAGTCAGCGATGGATGGGCCATACAAATGCACCTGTAGGAGCTGCCGAAGGCTGCGATCTTTTGATTCTGTTTTTAAGATCAAAAGATCGCAGCCTTCGGCAGCTCCTACAGGGATTATCAATAACCGTTGGAGCCGTAGTCGACTGTGAACTCGAAGTCAGTGACTCTTTCCACCCCGGTTTCCAGCCGCCCGTCCGGCATCAGCCGCAGCCATCGATACCCCGGCGCCTGCTCGCCCACCTTGAAATCCACACTCTGCGGTTCGAACTGAATGCATGTCGACGGCGATGCCATCAAGCGTACGCCGTGGCGCTCGCGATCAAGCTCCTGATGCACGTGCCCCCACAACACCGCGCGAACCTGCGGAAAGCGATCCAGCACTTCAAAAAACGCTTCAGGGTTACGCAGGCCGATCGGCTCCATCCACGCACAGCCAATCGACACCGGATGATGATGCAGGCACACCAGATGATGGCGCTCCGGCGCTTCGCTCAACGACCGCGCCAGCAACTGCAACTGATCATCCTGCAGATACCCGGGCACCGAACCCGGCACCGCCGAATCGAGCATCGTCACCCGCCAATTGCCGATATCGACTACCGGCTCGAGCAACGTGCTCTGCACCGCCGCCTCGGCCATGATCATCGGCTCGTCGTGATTGCCGGGGATCCAGCGTGCCGGCGCGGCGATCTGCGCGCTCAGTTGGCGGAATGCCTGATAGGACTGCAGCGTGCCGTCCTGAGAAATATCACCGGTGGCCAGCACCAGGTCGATCTGCGCCTGTTGTGCCAACACCAGGTCGAGGACCTTCTGCAGGCTCTCGCGGGTTTTCATGCCCAGCAACTTGCCGTCCGCTTCGGCGAACAGGTGGCTGTCGGACAACTGCACCAGCAGCGCCGGGTCGGCGCTGGTCAATGTCGATACGCTGGGCAAGGCGCTCTCCCGGGGCTAGGCACGCAATGGATGGGTGCGGCAATTATGCTGGGGGATGACACAAAGGGGAAACCGCCGAAGCGGACGCAGTTCACAACTAGCGAACGACTTCGTACTCGTGCCCCAACGCCAGGCAGTGACTCAGCCATTCGCCCAGAAACACATTGAGCTGGGCCTTTTCATCGGGCTGGTGCATGGCGGCGTTCGGATAAGGATAGATGCCGCGAAAACGTCGTGCATGTTCGGCGCTGACCACTTCGGCCATGCGCGCGTCGTGATAGACCTGCACTTCCAATTGCGGCACCGGCAACCAAGGCAGGCTGTGCTCCTGGCGCACCTGCAAAGTCGTGGTGTACGGGCAGGTCTGCAACACTTCGAGGGCGAGCACGCCGAGCATCTGTTCGCCCTGGGTCACGGCGATGCGCCGCGCCTCGGGCTCGTTGCGCATGTCTGGCAGCAGTCGCATCAGGCGCGCGTAGTTGGCCTCGCAGGCGGCTTGCAGCCCCACGAGGTCAACCCGATAACGATCGCGCAGCTTGTTTACGACCATAGCCCCCTCACTTCGGCGCGGTTGAGCGCCAGCCACTGCAAAGCGATGATGCTCGCCGCGTTGGCTATCCGACCGTCACGTACAGCCTGCAAGGCATCTTCAAATGCCCAGACCGTTACGCGGATGTCTTCGGCCTCTTCTTCCAGCCCGTGCAGACCGCCGACGCCGTCGGTGCTGCAACGCCCCAGATACAAATGCACGAATTCGTTGCTGCCACCCGGTGACGGAAAGTACTTGGTCATTGGCCACAACGCCTTGATGTCCAGCCCAGCTTCCTCCTGCGCCTCGCGGTGAGCAACTTCTTCCGGTTGCTCGTCCTTGTCGATCAGACCGGCGACCAGTTCGACCAGCCACGGGTTGTCGGCCTTGCCCATCGCGCCGACACGAAACTGCTCGATCAGCACCACTTCATCGCGCTGCGGATCGTAAGGCAAGACGCACACGGCATCGTGGCGCACAAAGATTTCACGGTTGATCTCGCGGCTCATGCCACCGGCGAACAACTCATGACGCAGGTGCACACGGTCGAGCTTGTAGAAGCCCTCGTAGCATTTTTCGCGCCGCACGATATCGACGGCGGTCGGAATGGCGTTGGCAAAGTCAGTCATGAGCATCCTCTTTACTGCATATCCGTTACGAGATTGTTTGCTGTTACCGGCAACCTCGACTTCGCGCCATCCTAACGCGCCCGCACCGTTTGATGCAGCCCCTTTACCGTCAGCGGGATGGACGGTGACGGTGAAACCCACTCTAATTAGCTTAGTGGCGAACTGACTGCTTCGTTGAGAGTCGAAGCGGTAACTTTTCGCCTTCCCCTGCTTTCGAAAGGACGCCCATGTCGCTTTTCAAAATTGCCTCTGTGGCCGCTATTGCCCTGACTCTGGGCGCCTGTGCCAGCCTGTTCCAGCCCAACTATCGCACGCCGCTGGAAACCACCCGCGACGCCTCGGAACAGTTGAAACCCGGCTGTTCCAACCCCGATTGCCCGCTGGTGAACATCGACACCCTGCGCTTCCCTGATGAGCCGGCACTGGACGGCATCATCGAAAAACGTCTGCTGCAAATGACCCGCACCGAGAAGAACGCACCGGTCGCGCCAACCCTGGCCGCCTACCGCAAGCAGTTCCTGGCCAGCGCCGGCCCGCGCAACAGCAGCTACCTGCAAGCGAAAGTACGCGAGCAGCATGACGGACTGGTGATCATCGAGCTGTCGAGCTACCTCGACACCGGCGGCGCCCATGGCACTCCGGGTCGCGGTTTCATCAACTATTCGCGCCAGCAGCACAAGGTGCTGAACCTGTCCGACATGCTGCTGCCGGGTCAGGAAGAGGCGTTCTGGAAAGCCGCGCAGGTCGCGCACAACAGCTGGCTGATCAGCACCAAGCTCGATCAGGAGGCGGAATTCGTCGCGAACTGGCCGTTCGTGAAAACCCCGCACGTGGCGCTGACTTACGGCGGCGTGATCCTCAAGTACGACGTGACCACCATCGCGCCTTACGCGCTGGGCCACGTCGAACTGAAGATTCCTTATCCGCGCCTGAACGGCATTCTCAAGCCTGAGCTGTTTCCCGGCCGTAACTGAAGGCCCGGCCCAGCACCAGCTGTAGCAACCCTGCCAGCACCAGCGCCGGCAGGGTTGCGCCGACATCCGGATACAGATTCGCCAGCAAGTGGTAAGTGCTCACGCCACCCAGCCAGGCCAGCAACGCCGGCCAGCGCAATGCGGCTGACGCGACCTGAGCACTGCGCTTGCGCAGAATGAAGTGATCGACCAGCACCACGCCGAACAGCGGCGCAAACACCGAGCCGATCAACAGCAGGAAATTCTGGTACTGCGCCAACGGCGCCAGCAGTGCGATCAGCGTGCAGATCACGCCGATGGCCAAGGCCAGATGCTCGACGTTCAGACGCAACACAATCCCGCTCGAAACCGCTGCCGAATGTATATCGGCAAAAGCGTTTTCCGACTCATCTAACAGAATCAACAGCAACGGAATCCCTAGACCGGCACCCGCCAGAGCCAGCAGCAGTGCGTTGACTTCGCCGCTGGGTGCGAACGCCAGGGTGTAAGCGACGCCGAGGCTCATCAGCCAGAAGTTGCCGATGAAGAAACCCACCGCCGTGCCGCCGAAAACATTCTTCGCACGCTTGCCGAAACGCGAGTAATCGGCAATCAGTGGCAGCCACGACAGCGGCATGGCGATGGCAATGTCGAAGCCCACGGCGAACGACATCGAACCGTCACCGGCGCGCGCCCACAGCGCGGCGAGATCAGCTTTGGCGAACAGGTTCCAGGTCAGCCACAGGCACGCCGCGAGCAATAGCCAGATGCCCCACTTGCGCAGAACCTGCCGCACGAACGTTAACGGGCCGCTCACTGCCAGCAAGGTCGCCAGTGCGCCGAAAAACACTGTCCACAGGATCGGATTGGCCCACAGCGAGCCTTCGCTGAAGGCGCGGGTGCCGAGCAGGCTGGCGGCATCACGCATGACGATGATTTCGAACGAGCCCCAGCCGATCAGTTGCAGCAAGTTCAGCAACGCCGGCAGGCTCGCGCCTTTGCGGCCGAGGCTGAGCTTCAGCGCGGCCATTGATGACAGGCCGGTGTCGCTGCCAATCACGCCGACCGCAGCCAGCAGCAGCACGCCCACCAGTGTGCCAAGGAAAATCGCCAGCAACGCACCGGACAGGCCCAGCCCCGGCGCGAGCAATGCGCCGGTCTGCAGGACCATCAGGCCGATGCCGAGGGAGAACCACAGGGAAAACAGATCGCGGCCGCCGAAGACACGCTTTTCAGCGGGTACGGCCAGATCGGGGGAATAAGTGCCGGGTTGAATGCTCAAGGGTGTTATCTCAAAGGGACATTTGTTGTGATCGTTCCCACGCTCTGCGTGGGAATGCCTCTCGGGACGCTCCGCGTCCAGTGACGCGGAGCGTCACGGGCTGCATTCCCACGCGGAGCGTGGGAACGATCAGTACGGGGTCAAACTTTCTTGTACAGCTGACTGCCTTCCTGTTTGAACCGCTCGGCCTGCTCAGCTAGCCCCTTGGCGACGTCCACATCGACCGCGTCGATGCGCTGGTTGGCCGCGTACTCACGGACTTCCTGGGTGATTTTCATCGAGCAGAATTTCGGCCCGCACATCGAGCAGAAATGCGCGACTTTCGCCGAGTCTTTCGGCAGGGTTTCATCGTGGTAGGAACGCGCAGTGTCCGGATCCAGACCCAGGTTGAACTGGTCTTCCCAACGAAATTCGAAACGCGCCTTGCTCAAGGCATTGTCGCGAATCTGCGCGCCCGGATGCCCTTTGGCCAGGTCCGCTGCATGCGCGGCGATCTTGTAAGTAATGATCCCGGTTTTCACATCATCCTTGTTCGGCAGGCCCAAGTGCTCCTTCGGCGTCACGTAGCAGAGCATCGCGCAACCGAACCAGCCGATCATTGCCGCACCGATGCCCGAAGTGATGTGGTCATAACCCGGAGCGATGTCGGTGGTCAGTGGGCCGAGGGTATAAAACGGCGCTTCGTCGCAGCACTCAAGCTGCTTGTCCATGTTCTCTTTGATCAACTGCATCGGCACGTGGCCGGGGCCTTCGATCATGGTTTGCACGTCGTGCTTCCAGGCGATCTTGGTCAGCTCGCCGAGGGTTTCCAGCTCACCGAATTGCGCGGCGTCGTTGGCGTCGGCAATCGAGCCCGGGCGCAGGCCGTCGCCGAGCGAGAAGCTGACGTCGTAGGCCTTCATGATTTCGCAGATTTCTTCGAAATGGGTGTAGGCGAAGTTTTCCTTGTGATGCGCCAGACACCACTTGGCCATGATCGAACCGCCACGGGAAACGATGCCGGTGACGCGTTTGGCGGTCAGCGGCACATAACGCAGGAGTACGCCGGCGTGGATGGTGAAGTAATCGACGCCCTGCTCGGCCTGCTCGATCAGCGTGTCGCGGAACAACTCCCAGGTCAGGTCTTCGGCAACACCGCCGACTTTTTCGAGCGCCTGATAAATCGGCACGGTGCCGATCGGCACGGGCGAGTTGCGGATGATCCATTCGCGGGTTTCGTGAATGTGCTTGCCGGTGGACAAGTCCATGATGTTGTCCGCGCCCCAGCGGATGCCCCAGGTCAGTTTCGCCACTTCTTCTTCGATGGACGAACCCAGCGCACTGTTGCCGATGTTGCCGTTGATCTTCACCAAAAAGTTACGGCCGATGATCATCGGTTCCAGTTCGGTGTGGTTGATGTTGGCCGGGATGATTGCACGGCCACGCGCGATCTCGTCACGGACAAATTCCGGGGTGATGATTTTCGGCACGCTGGCGCCGAAGCTGTGGCCGGGATGTTGTTGATCGAGCAGGCCTGCGGCGCGAGCCACTTCCAGCTTCATGTTTTCGCGGATGGCAACGAACTCCATCTCGGGGGTGATGATGCCCTGACGCGCGTAGTGCATCTGCGTGACGTTATGCCCGGCCTTGGCGCGACGCGGGTTGTTTACATGGGCAAAACGCAGCTTGGTCAGCTCCGGGTCGGCCAGGCGTTCGCGGCCGAAGTTGGAGCTCAGACCGGCAAGGCGCTCAGTGTCGCCGCGATCATCGATCCACGCCGAGCGCACATCGGCCAGGCCTTTGCGCACATCGATCACTACGTCCGGATCGGTGTACGGGCCGGAGGTGTCGTAGACGGTGACCGGCGCGTTGATCTCGCCGCCGAAGTCGGTCGGCGTCACGTCGAGGCTGATTTCACGCATCGGCACACGGATGTCCGGACGCGAGCCCTGAACGTAGATTTTTTGCGAACGGGTGAACGGCTTGACCGATTGCTCGTCGACCTTGGCCGAGTCACTCAGGTTGATCGCGTTTTTTTCTTTTGTTGTCATCACGGGCTCTCCAGACAGCATCCAGCAGTGGATTGTCGGAGCAGAACCTGAAAGGCACGGACGCACCAGGACCGGTGCTGTGCATTCGTCGAGCGTTCGATTGTCGAACAATATCCCGGACGAAGCACAAGAGGACTCGCCGGGTGACGAGAAATCTTGTTCCCTACGCAGGCGCTAACCTGATCAGGTTCAACGGGATCCGAAATTATTCGATCTCAGCCTCATAGCAAGGCACCCCGACAAGAACCCGGCCAGTCTAGACACAACTGGCAAAGAACGCCAACACCGCGGCAAACGCCATGATCAATGGCACAAATACAAGGGCTCGGCCGATTGTTGTGATGCGTTTGCGCAACTACACTCGCCTTGCCCTGCCCCGCCTTGACGCTGTGCAGGCCGCGCCTTACCTTTGGCGCCCGGATTATTTCCATAATATTAATGCTAGGGATCGCCTCATGCTGCGCAAACTCTCACTGGCTGTGGCCGTGTCTTGTGCGTCCAACGCAATGGCCTGGGCGGCCGAAGCGCCCTTGTCGACCAAAACCGATCTGGTCAGCGTCTATCAGGAAGCGGTCGACAACAATGCCGATCTGGCCGCCGCCCGCGCCCAGTACGGCGCGCAGAAAGAAGTGGTGCCGCAGGCCCGCGCCGGCTTGCTGCCGAACCTGTCCGGTGGCGCCGAAGTCGCCGACGTGCGCACCTCGATCGACCAGCCTTCGGCGATTGCCAATCGCAGCGCGCACTCCTATCAAGCGACCCTCGCCCAACCGCTGTTCCGCGCCGATCGCTGGTTCCAGTATCAAGCGGCCAAGGACGTCAACGAACAGGCCGCCCTGCAACTCTCGGCCACCGAGCAGAACCTGATCCTGCAATCGGCCGAAAGCTACTTCAACGTGCTGCGCAGCCAGGACAATCTGGCCTCGACCAAGGCTGAAGAAGCGGCGTTCAAACGTCAGCTCGACCAGTCCAACGAGCGCTTCGATGTCGGCCTCTCGGACAAGACCGACGTTCTGCAATCGCAAGCCAGTTACGACACCGCGCGAGCCAACCGCATCGTCGCCCAGCGTCAGGTCGATGATGCGTTCCAGGCGTTGATCACCTTGACCAACCGTCAGTACAACTCGATTCAGGGCATCGTCCATACGCTGCCGATCCTGCCGCCGGCGCCCAACGATGCGAAATCCTGGGTCGACACCGCGGCGCGGCAGAACCTCAACCTGCTCGCCAGCAACTACGCGGTCAGCTCCGCCGAGCAGACGCTCAAGCAGCGCAAGGCCGGCCACTTGCCGACCCTCGACGCCGTGGCGAAATACGAGAAAGGCGACAACGACGCCCTCGGCTTCGCCAACCCCAACTCGTTCGGCGCGCCTTATGGCGGCAACGTCGAACAGAGCACCCTGGGCCTGCAACTGAATATCCCGATCTACAGCGGCGGGCTGACCAGTTCGCAAGTGCGTCAGTCCTACGCGCAACTGGATCAGAGCGAACAGCAGCGCGAATCCCTGCGCCGGCAAGTGGTGGAAAATACCCGTAACCTGCACCGCGCGGTGAACACCGACGTCGAGCAGGTGCAGGCGCGCCGCCAGTCGATCATCTCTAACCAGAGCGCGGTGGAGGCCACGGAAATCGGTTATCAGGTCGGCACACGCAACATCGTCGACGTGCTCGACGCCCAGCGTCAGCTGTACACCTCGGTGCGCAACTACAACAACACCCGCTACGACTACATCCTCGACAACCTGCGTTTGAAGCAGGCAGCGGGGACGCTGAACCCGGGAGATCTGGAAGATCTGCGGCGCTATCTGAAAGCCGACTACAACCCGGACAAGGATTTCTTGCCACCGGATCTGGCGTCGGCGGCCGAGGCGCAGCTCAAGGCCCGGCCTTGAAATGGAAACCCGCAGCGATGCGGGTTTTTTTTTACCTGATCATTGCCCGCAACCAAAACCTGCCCTTGCGCGATCCTTGCGGGTAGAGGGAGCGCGAAGCATCGCAGATAACGGATCAGCCGACTGACATCGGCCCGCAGGTGCGCCGGAAGGCGGACGTCGTAGTCGGTAGTTCGTCGTGTCCCGGGATGGGCAAACCCGCAAGTGGATTCACGACGTTCAAGGCCGATTCATGAGCAATGCTCGCTCGGCTTGATGGGCGAGTTCCGCCTCGCGCAACGCGATAGCTGCTTCCAGTTCAGGGGAACGTTTGGCCCATTGTTCCGGTGGGAGTGGCTTTGACCATTCGATGATGTCGGGAAAAAGTAATTCCGGCGGGTGGGACAGCTTCAAGGCTTGAAGCTTTTCGCCAGATAAGTGCCCAAAAAAACTATGCAGAACACTCCCCACAGGACCCTCAGCATTTCCCCTTTACGCAGGTCAACGATGAGCGATCCAATTTGGGTTTCTTCGTAAGGCGCGACACCCACTCGACTTTCGGGTACAGCGTGGGCCCCACCTCCATGTAACTGCGCATGCACTCCCACAACGCCATCGCCGTGGTACCGCCGCCGCAGTTGAAGCCAAAGGAAAAGTGCTGATTGTCTTCGGTGGCCTGCGGATCGGGGTTTTCGAAACCGATGACCAGCAGCCCTATCGTGGTTTTACCAGCCTGACTGACTGATGAATGCTGCGTGGCGGCGGCGGTTACGGATTCCCAAGGGACGATCCAGTACTCGCCGTTGTCGCGGGGGACGCAGACTTCGCGGCGTTGGCGGTTGAAGCGTATGGGTAAGGGGACTTCGCGTAAGAGGCCCTGAACAACGAACAGTGAAGGGATACCGATGACAAATAACGCTCCAAGCCAGATCAATCCGGGATCCGGGGTGATGTAACCCATAAATACGAACACCATCAGCGACGGCCACATCACCATCACTGCCGAACCGATGCTGTAGTTACCAATATCGAGAAACACCTCGTTTTTGCGCCAGATGGTGTTGAGTGCATCGCAAGGCCTTTCACCCGTAGGCACAGGCAATGGCGCCAGATAATCGTTGCGCGAAAATATCCGTTTTTTCGTGGTGCCTGCCATTGGCGTGCTCATAGCTGAGCCTCCGCTCGCCCAGTCAACTCCGCCTCGCGTTTGGCAATGGCGGCTTCCAACTCAGGGGAACGTTTGGCCCATTGTTCCGGCGGGAGTGGTTTTGACCATTCGATGATGTCGGGATAGAGCAAATCGGGAGGGGGCGACAACTTCCATTCCTGCAGCATCATTGCCAGTGGAGCGCCCAAGAGTACTGCTGCGATGACCAGCCACGCTGCCTTGCCAACTTCCTGCGCGACTAAATGGTGTCGGATGCCGTCCACATATTCACAACAAATACCCCAGAAGACACTTCTACCTCGCAGCTTATCTCGCCCGCCTTCAAAGTCATTCGTTTGTGGCAAAACTTGCGGGCCGATTTCCATATAACTGCGTATGCATTCCCACAGCGCCATCGCGGTCGTGCCGCCGCCGCAGTTGAAGCCCCATGAAAAATGCCTGTTGTCTTCGGTAGCGTGTGGGTCTGGGTTTTCGAAACCGATAACCAGCAGCCCCATCGTGGCTTTACCGCCCTGACTGACTGATGAATGCTGAGTGGCAGCGGCTGTTACGGTTTCCCAGGGGACGATCCAGTACTCGCCGTTGTCGCGGGGGACGCAGATTTCGCGGCGTTGGCGGTTGAAGCGTATGGGTAAGGGGACTTCGCGGAAGAGGCCTTGGATCACAAATAAAACTGGAACCCCGACAATGATTAATCCACTGCCCCATATCAGTGGATCGGGAGTTATGTAATTCAACAGTACGAACAGTAATGCCATCGGCCACAAGACCATGACTGCAGATCCGATGCTGTAGTTACCGATGTCAAGACACACCTCGTTTTTGCGCCAGATAATATTGAGTACATCAGAAGGTTTTCTACCGGTGGGAATCGGCAACGGCGCTAAATAGTCATTGCGCGAAAACATCCCTTTCTTCGTGGTGCCTGCCGCTGGCGTACTCATACCGGAGCCTCCGCTCGCCCAGTCAACTCCGCCTCGCGTTTGGCAATGGCGGCTTCCAACTCAGGGGAACGTTTGGCCCATTGTTCCGGCGGGAGTGGTTTTGACCATTCGATGATGTCGGGATAGTGTAAATCGGGTGGCGGATACAGCTTCTTCCGTTGCAGGTAGGTAGCAAGAGGAGCATTGAAGATGAATATGCCAAACACACCTTCCCATACCAGGGTCAAAAACCAGCCACGCTGTTTGGCTTTGTCCTTCATGTAATCAATGTAATAACGAAGGTTGGCGCCTGAGTTGAGCGCCGCGGCATCCGGTGCAGCCTCTGGCCCGATCTCCATGTAACTGCGCATGCATTCCCACAGCGCCATCGCGGTCGTGCCGCCGCCGCAGTTGAAGCCCCATGAAAAATGCTTGTTGTCTTCGGTAGCGTGTGGGTCTGGGTTTTCGAAACCGATGACCAGCAGCCCCATTGTGGCTTTACCGGCCTGACTGACCGATGAACGCTGCGTGGCAGCGGCGGTTACGGATTCCCAGGGGACGATCCAGTACTCGCCATTGTCGCGGGGGACGCAGACTGTTCTGCGTTGGCGATTGAAGCGTATTGGTAAAGGAACTTCGCGAAAGAGCCCTTGGATCAAAAACAATGTTGGAAGGGCCAGAATAATTGCACCCAAGATCAAAACATCACGGCTGTAATCAGGGTCTAGATTTCGAGTAAAAAAAGAAATAGCTAAAAACACCATCATCATCGGCCACATCACCATCACTGCCGAACCAATGCTGTAGTTACCAATATCGAGAAACACCTCGTTTTTGCGCCAGATGATGTTAAGTACATCAGAAGGTTTTCTACCGGTGGGGATCGGCAACGGCGCTAAATAGTCATTGCGCGAAAACATCCCTTTTTCCGTGGTGCCTGCCGCTGGCGTACTCATACCTCAGCCTCCGCTCGCTCGGTCAACTCGGCCTCGCGTTTGGCAATGGCGGCTTGCAACTCTGGGGAACGTTTGGCCCATTGTTCCGGTGGGAGTGGCTTTGACCATTCGATGATGTCGGGATGGAGCAAATCAGGCGGCGGATTCAATTTCCAGCGTTCAAGTACGTCTATCAGTAGCGTGTTGAATATGAAAATCCCACAGAACCCTTCCCAAAGAATGGTGACAAACCAGCCTCGCAACTTCGCAGCCTTGATCAGATCGTCGAGATAAGTTGCCCAGACTCCTTTTGATCTGTCGAAACGAGCAGTTGCATCCTCAACCGCTTCTGGCCCGATCTCCATGTAACTGCGCATGCATTCCCACAGCGCCATCGCGGTTGTGCCGCCGCCGCAGTTGAAGCCCCATGAAAAATGCTTGTTGTCTTCGCTAGCGTGTGGGTCTGGGTTTTCGAAACCGATGACCAGCAGCCCCATCGTGGTTTTACCAGCCTGACTGACTGATGAATGCTGAGTGGCAGCGGCTGTTACGGTTTCCCAGGGGACGATCCAGTACTCGCCGTTGTCGCGGGGGACGCAGACTTCCCGGCGTTGGCGGTTGAAGCGTATGGGTAAAGGAACTTCGCGAAAAAGCCCCTGAATCAACCAAAAAATGGGAAGAACCATGATGCACGCCCCCAAGATCAAGGCGTCAGGATCTTTGAAGACGTATGCCAGCCCCAAAAACAACATCACCCCGGGCCAAAGCACCATTACCGCCGAGCCAATACTGTAGTTACCAACATCGAGAAATACCCCGTTTTTGCGCCAGATGATGTTGAGTACATCAGAAGGTTTTCTACCGGTGGGAATCGGCAACGGCGCTAAATAGTCGTTGCGCGATAACACCCCTTTATTCGTGGTGCCTGCCGCTGGCGTACTCATCGTTTGTCCTTGGGTTGCAGGTAAATGCCGCCGGGGTGATCCGCACCGAGCGGGTAATTCGGCACACGATCAAGTTCGGGCGTCGGGTCGTTTCTCAGCGCGATGACACCGGTCGAGTTGTTCAAGGTGAAAGCCAAACCACGTTCTCCACCAATAAAATTGCGAGCGCCCAATATCACGGTCAACGGCGTCCGATATCGCAGCCGAAGTGAAAGCGTGCTGGGTGGCGTGCCCAGAACGTTGGCAAGTTCCTTGAATGGGCCGCTGAGTCGCAGGCCTTGTCCTTCCTCGACCGGCATCCACGCACAACGGCTGCTGGCCAGCCAGTGCGGGGTCATGTCTCGCCATGGTCGTGGTGCTTTGTAGCCATTGGTGGGGCTGTTCTTGATCAGATGGCGGTAGCCCTGAGTGTCCACCGGGTCTCCGACCATGCTCAGTTCCAGGTAGACACTGCTGGGCTCGGCGCCTGGCAGGTCGATGGTCAGAGAGTCGATGGCGCTGACGAAAGCCAGACCAGAACGGCCATCATCAGGCGCCGGCCTGGAACTGCTTTCCATGCGGACCCGCGGCGTATAAAGGATGAGATACAAACGGTCGAGTTCGTCCTGCTGGGCTTTGGGCGCTATGGGTCCCAGATCGGTAGCCCGCGCCTTGGACCAACAACAGTTGTTCAGGAAGTTTTGCAGCGGCGTCTTTTCGAAGAACCAGGCTGTCAGGTACAGCAGACCTAATGCGGCAATAATCCAGTTCAACGGCCCCATATAAAGCGTGTAACGCAGGATGGCGGCTTCCGCTGTGATTGTCCCGGCTAGGGCGCGGGCTGTGTAACCAAACCCTAATAACGCCTGAGCACCGAAGGCTGCTATTTGCCCTCCAATCACGGTTTGGCGCATCTCTCGCCATGGATCGACTCGGTTTTGAGCTTCCTCCAATTGCAGCTTTATTGACTGGAATTCTTGCAATGCGGCGTAGGCCGACAACCCACCAATCACCCCACCAAATAACGTAAGCACCGGGGCCGCAGAAGCACGTATCAAGAACCGATCCTTCCCCAACCCCAACCGCACCTGACTATCCACCACCGCCACCAAAGCCGCCGCCCCATACAAACTCGCGGACACCGTGTCGTTCACCCGTCGGGCCTCCATCCCCTCCAACACCCCGGCGTCGTTCAAATAGTTCTGCACATTCACCACGTTCAGCAGCAGCGCCGCCAACGGCACCACCCCGCCGCTGTTCACCACTGCGGGCGCATTCAGTATCCGCTCTACCCGCCCGACACCAATGGCTTTGCCCGTCTTGTTCACCCATTCACCCAACGCTTCGGCCCGCTGGCCCGACAGCTGCCACACCGGCCGGGTACCCTCGGTTACTGAGCGCAAACAGCTCTCGCCGCCCAGCCTCGCGGCGATGAAGATGCTCATCCACGAGGTGCTGAAGCCCTTGTCGCCCTTGAGCAACAGCAACGCCGCGCCCAGCCGATTGACCAGCACGTTCCACGGGCTGGCAGCGTCCCGGGCCATGGTTGCGATGTTCTCCAGCACCACCACGCTCAGCGGCGCCAGGGCTTGATGCGTGGCAGTGATGTTGTCGATGGCCAGTGCGGCCATCAGCTCGCTCAGGCGTGACGCGTTGTTGACCGCGCCTTCAAGCGACGGCGACCAGGCGTTGAACAGTTGCCTGAGCGCACCGCCATCGGCGGCGCGCACGTAGTCGGCGTATTGCTCGGCGCCCTGGGCGCGGATGCATTGCGCAGTAAGGCAACGGGTGGCAAGTTCGGTCAGCCACTGGCGGGTTTCGAGGTCATCGTAATCGACAAACCAGGTGCCGCTGGCCGAGCGTTGCAGGTACACACCCCGGTCGGCGAACAGCGCGGTATGACGCTGTTCGAGCTGTTGGTAATGCGCCGCGGCGGTTTCGCTGAACCATGTGTTCATCGCGTCGAGATCGATGCACTGACCGACCTTGGCGCTCAGCAGGTGATTGTTGAGGTTGGCGTGTTTGCCCGCGCGGTATTCACGCACAACGAACTCGGCTTCGTTGTACAACTCTGCGGGGATGAAGCGACGTACCGGGGCGACGATGTCAGCGATGCGTGCCCCGCGTGCGGCCGCTTCGCCCGCCGTTGGCTGACCACCGTACTGACGCGCCCGGGTTTCAGCCCGCAGTTGTTCATCGAGTCGATGCTGGGCATCGAGCATGACCTGCCCCTGTTCGGGCGTGAGGCTGATGTCGTGATCCTTGTAGCGATAATTGAGATTGCCGGCCAGTTCGGCGCCATCCTCGGTGATCAAGCTGCGCACAAAGCCGCCGATGCTCAGACGCAGACTGTTGTCGCCGAGCCATGTTTCGTGGCCCGCTTCTAGCTGCTCCTGCTCGTGATTGATATCGCGCAACACTCCCAGATCGTCGTCCAGGCAGGCAAAAACGGCATACAGCCCCGCACTTTGCGTCTTGGCGTTGTCGAGCCAGTTGCGCGTGGCCTGCCCGTCCCATGGCTCGGCACTCCACTCGCCCGGCGGTAGATCGCTGGCGGCGGGATGTTGAGCGAGAAACGCCTCGCGCGCTCGGACACGGTGCATCGCGTCGGTGTAAGCCTTGATGTTGCCCGGGGTCGGATCGTTCATCACGGCGCGGCCCAGCGCACCGGTGTCGTCGGCATTTTTTTGCTGATCGGCCGCCATCGACCGGGCATAGGTATTCGGGATGAGCTCGGCCATGACCTCATCGAACTGTTCCAGCGCAGGGCAGTGCGGGGCCTGCAAGTCGTCAGCCACCGAGCGCAGAGCGATGTGGCGCATGTGCTGGCTACGCTTGGCGCCGCTCTCGCTCAGTGATTGGCAATGCTCGGCGTTCAATGGGAACTCGCTGTAAAGCATCCAGGCGTCGTGGATTTGTTGCAGCGTCAGGCCTGCCAGCGGTGCGTCGGGGGTCGGAGCGGAGTCGGCGTTCAGTGGCTGCTCTTGCAACAAACCTTGCGGCGAGACGGCGAAACGCCTGAGCGGCCCCTGATCCTGCCAGACATACACAAACCCTGCGCGCAAGCGCCGCGCCGCCATCGGCCGACTCTGGGGCGTGACACCAGGGACGCAGCAAGTGTGTTCAGCTTTTTCGTGCGCCAGCGCATAGCGCACCGGCACCACAAACAGTTCAGCCTGACCGGCCGGACACGGTTGCACCGTGCTGTTGATGTCCGCATGGGGATGTGACCTGGCGGCGCGTTCGGCCTGCGCGGCCTCGTCGATCATGGCCAGTTTTTCGGCACTCATAGGACTGATTCCTTGTCGCTCAGCAACTGTTGCGTCAATGCGCTGTTGAGGTTGTCCAGACGCTGACGTGGCAAAACTCCGCGTTCGCGCAGCAACTGCCGGTACGCGCCGTGCTCCGGCCCCTCGGGGAAGTCCGCGCCGAGCACGGCGAAGAATCGCGCCCAGAGCAGGACTTCATCGCCAGCGCTGAAGCCGTTGCGGGCAGCACTGGCCTGACAGTCCACGGCCCATTGCTGCAACGCAGCCGAATCCAGTGATTGCAGGGATTGGGGGTAATAGCGCTGAGCGTGTTCGATCAACTGTCGAGCGAAAGACTGGCGCTTGGCAGTGCTCAAGCGATCAAGGTGTTGCGCTGTAAACAACAGCCATGGCGTGTCCGCATACGGGATCGCCGGTTGCTCGGTTTGCTGCTGGATCGGCGAATCCGGTAGCTGTATCAGCGATACCGGCCCCATCAATCGATCCCGCTCGGGAGCGGGCAAATCCCTTAGCCACAACGCGGTGATACGTGGGTCGTAAAAACGAAACAGAACCGTGACCCCACCCTCGACGCGGGCGTGGATCAGGCTGCGCAAATGTTTCAGCACTTGATCTTCATCTGCCTGCGACTCCAGCCAAATGCCCGCCGTCACGCTCCACTCCTGCCAAAACACCTGCGCCAGCGGGCTGTCGGGTCCGACACCCACCAGCAATGGCCCGACCTTTTCCAAGGCGCTGTAGGCGGTGCGTTGATAAAGCGAGTGAACCGTCGCGCCGCCTGTCAGGGCGAACAGACGATCCGCAAGGCTTTCAATCTGGATGCGATCGAGCAACAGATAGGCCTGATTCATGCGCTCACCCGCGCGAGTTTTTCGCACACGGCACACACCGCAATGGCTTGATCTGCAGCCTGAGCCAGCGCAGTTGTTTGCGCGGTAATGGACAGCGCAAGTGAGGCCTGATGATCTTCAGGTTGCGCCCCCAATGCCAACTGCGCCGCCACTCCCGCCATCGGCGCGCCGCCCTCGACGATCGCCACACTGCTGAAGATCCCCGCCGCGTTGATCACGATGTGATGGCCGCCAGCACTCAAGGTCAGGCTCGTATCGGCATCAATGACCACCTGGCTGGCGGTGACGCGCGCATGCGGGCCGGCCTGGATGACCAGCGTCCCATTCGCCGTGGTGCTGCTGTTGCCGCTGATCGTGAGCAGGTCGTCGCGGCCAATGACGGTGTTGCGGGTACCGTCGGTGGTGCGACATTCATCAGCCCTGATCAGGCTGGTGCTGTGGTTGTCGACCTGCTCGAAACGGTCCCGGCGGATCAGGCTGTGGCTGTCATTGAGGATCAGTTGCTCGAGATCACGCTCGGCGCGCAGAAAGATTTTTTCCTGGCCGGCGCGGTCTTCGATCATCAGCTCGTTGTAGCCGCCGGTGTGCGGTGAACTGTGGCTGCGCAGCACAGTTCTGGTCTTGTGTTCGGGCAAGGTGTAGGGCGGGGATTTGACCATGTTGGGCACGCAACCGGTGATCAGCGGTTTGTCCGGATCACCTTCGAGAAAGGTCACCACGACCTCCATGCCGATGCGCGGGATCGTCACAGAACCGAAGCCTTGCCCGGCCCAATTCGATGAAACCCTGATCCAGCAACTGCTGCGCTCACTATCGAGTTCGGCGCGGTCCCAATCGAACTCGCACTTAATGCGTCCTAAATCATCACAATGGGTTTCTTCATGGGCCGGCCCGGTGACCCGTGCGGTCTGACAGACCAGCGGGCGACGTGGCGCTGGCAACGGTGGGCGAAACACCACCTCGGCGGGGATTACGCTGAAGGTGTTGCGATACCCCTGGGTTAAACCATCAGCGGCTTGGGTGTCACTGATGATCGACTCTTCGAGCACTTGTGGCTGGCGGCCGAGGTGACGAATGCTGATTAATAACCACAGGTCATTGCAGCTTTTGCGCGGGTGTCCGGTCAGTTTGAAGAGATGGCCACAGCGCAGATTTGCCTGATCGCTTTGACCTTCGCCCAACTCATAGTCGCGGCGATGGCGCTCCAGCGCCTGCCGAGCCATTTGCTTGCCGGACTTTTCATTCTCGATCAACAGCGGGTACCGATAGTCCTCCAGCACCGGCGTGAGCTCGGCGGTGAAGTGGCTTTCGAGCAGCAGGCTCGGACGTTTGAGGTCATAGTCACGGCGGGTGACGGAGCTGGTGCGGGTGCTGAGGCGCGCACTGAAACGGCTGACAACAGGATGTTCAGCGACCATGCCGCAGTTTTGCTGATAGGGCGTGGCGCCAAGCTTGGGCAGGAACACCTGATCATCGGTGAACACCAGTAAATGGCCGTCCGGTGAGTGCTGGTGATGCCAGGCGATGCCGTCCTCGGCGCATAACCGTTGGATAAAGGCCAGATCAGATTCGGCGTACTGAGTGCAGTAGGCACGAGCAGCGCTGGTACTGACATGAAAGGTAAACGCATCGCCCAGAATACCGTGCCCCTCAAGCACCTCGGCAATGATCTGCGGCACGGTCATTCGCTGGAAAATCCGCTGATCGTGGCTGAACTGCAAATAGTGCAGCGCGGGTACCAGCGTCAGGTGATAGCGTGTCAGGCGCTTGCCCGCCTCGCCGACGAGCACGTCTTCGATACGCCCGTGAATGCCTTCGCCGTTGTGGCCAAATTGCAGAAATGCCGGTTGGCTGAGCAGACTCTCCAGATCAAAATCCGGGTGCTCGCTGACCAGTTCAATATCGATGCGGTAGAGGGTGCTGATCGCTTCGGTGCCGCTGAAAGCCAGTACCTGGAAGTCGTGACGGATAGCAGGAATCTGCAACACAAAATGCGCTGCATTGGTGGACGGAAACATACGCTTGTCCTTAAGCAAAGAGGAAAAGAGCGATGTGGAAACCGTCCCTGGTCTGTGCTCGCGAGAACTGCCGGGCACGCTATCAAGGTGAAAAAAGGATTGATGTAGGGTGCTTCCTCAAAGTCGGAAGGAAACTTCCCTCACGAACTCGGCCCTTCAACAGGCACAAAAAAACCGACATCACTGTCGGTTTTTTGTGGATCACTGCGTCGGCGGCCAAGGCGCAGTTGAAAGCCCGGCCTTAGGCTTAAAAAAGCAAAAGATCGCAGCATGCCGCAGCTCCTGCAGTCAGGAAGGCATTTCTCCTGTAGAGGCTGCGGCACGCTGCGATCTTTTTGCTTACTTGATCAATCTACCCAAACCATCCAGCAGCCGCTGCAACGCGCCCTGATTGCGGCGCATCACCGCCAGCCCCGCCTCGGCCATGCGCTGCGCATCACGCGGCAATTCGAACAAGCGCTGCACCTCGACTGCGAGGCCTTCGGCATCATCCACTTCGGCCAACGCCCCGGCTTCGCGCAGTTGCGCGGCGATGTCGAGGAAGTTGAACAGGTGTGGGCCGCTGAGTACCGGTTTCGCCAGCGCGGCGGGTTCGAGCAGGTTGTGCCCGCCATTCGGCACCAGACTGCCGCCGACAAAAGCGCTGTCAGCCAGGGCATAGAGAAACAGCAACTCGCCCATGGTGTCGCCGAGCAGCACGCTCGTCTGCGCATCGACATGGGCCCCGGTCGAACGGCGCACCGTGGCGAAACCTTCGCGCTGGCACAGCTCGAACACCGAGTTGAAGCGCTCCGGATGGCGTGGCACCAGAATCAACAATGCATCCGGATGATTGGCCAGCAGGCGACGATGGGCGTCGAGCACTACTTCGTCTTCGCCCTCGTGGGTGCTGGCCGCGATCCACACCGGACGTTCCTGTGCCTGCCATTGGCTACGCAACTCGGCTGCGCGTTGCAGCAGTTGCGGGTCGATGGTTAGGTCGAATTTGATCGATCCGGTGACCTCGACGGTTTCAGCCCGCGCGCCGAGATAACGGAAGCGCTGGGCTTCGGCTTCGGTCTGCACGGCAAACAAACTCATCTCGGCGAGCATTGGCGCAGTGAGTTTGCGCAAGCGACCATAGCCCTTGGCGGAACGCTCCGACAACCGTCCATTGGCCAGCGCCACCGGAATACCGCGCTTGGCACACTGATGAATGTGGTTGGGCCACAGCTCGGTTTCCATGATCACCGCAAGTTTCGGCTGCACGCGATCAAGAAAACGCGCCGCCGCACAAGGCAAGTCATACGGCAGATAGCAGTGTTGAATGCGCGCCTCGTTGGCGAACAGTGCCTGAATCCGCTCCGAACCGGTCGGGGTCATGCAGGTCACGGTGATCGGCAGCGCCGGATAACGCTCCAGCAGCGCGCGGATCATCGGCGCGGCGGCAATGCTTTCGCCCACCGACACCGCGTGCACCCAGATGCCACCGGACTGCAAGGTCGGCATGCCATAAGTAAAGCGCTCGCCAATGCGTTTGGCATACGCCGGCGCCTTGCGCGCGCGCAGCCACAGCCGAATCGCCACCAATGGCAGCCCCAGGTAAAACAGCGCGGTGTAGAGAGTTCTATTCATGGCGGCGGAGTTTATCGGCTTTTGTCGCCGATCGCCCGCAAGTGCACGGCAAAACGTTCCGCCAGCCAGTGCGCGGCCGGGCCGAGCGGTTCGTCGCGACGCCAGACCAATTCCACCACCAGTGCCGGCGGCGTCCATTCGCTGTCGAGCTCAACCATCTGGCCCTGATACGCCGAGTACTGTACAACGTGGCGCGGTAACCACGCCCAGCCGAGATCGCGCACCAGCCATTCGGACATCACGTAAAAACTGTCGGCGCGCCACACCTGCGGGCTGGCCGGCTCGTTGCCGGGATAGACGCTGGTCTGCGTCGACATCAGCAGTTGTCGGTGTTGCGCCAGTTGCTGACAGGTCACGTAGGGCAACTTGGCCAACGGGTGATTGACGCCGCACACCGTTACCATTTCGACGCTGCCGAGCACGCGGCGCTCAAGCGCCTCGGGGATTTCATCGTGGTAGAACAGCAGGCCGAGGTCGGCGCGACGCTCGACCAGCTTGCGCGCAACTTCGCCCTGGGCGGCGCTGGTCAGTTGCACTTCCAGGCTGGGAAACTGCTCGGCCAGTTCGCCGAAACTTTCCACCAGCGCCTGATAGGGCATCGCCTCGTCCTGCGCCACACGCAGCTGCGCCTCCTGGCCGCGCAGCATGGCTATCGCGCGGCCGTTGAGGCGCTCGCACTGGCGCAACACTTCCCGTGCCTCTTCCAGCAATGCCGCGCCCGCCTCGGTGAGCATCGGCTGCCGACCGCTGCTGCGTTCGAACAGGCTCACGCCCAAATCCTCTTCGAGCATCGCAACAGCACTGCTGATCGCCGATTGCGCCTTGCGTTGTCGGCGCGCCACGGCGGAGAAAGACCGCTGTTCAGCGACATCGACAAATACCCGCAGCTGATCGAGATTCCATTGCATGCTTGCTACCAACCCATCTATAGAACAGATAGGTAATGACTTTACCCCATCTGAGCAATCCCTAAAATGTCACTCCAGCAAGCAATGATTTATTTTGAGGATCAAACCATGAACGCCTACGTCTATCTGGCCATCGCCATCTGCGCCGAAGTGATCGCCACCGTTTCGATGAAAGCGGTCAAGGGCTTCAGCACTCCTCTACCGCTGATTCTGGTGATTGTCGGCTACGGGATTGCATTCTGGATGCTGACACTGGTCGTGCGCACCGTGCCGGTGGGCGTTGCCTACGCTGTCTGGGCGGGGATGGGCATCGTGATGGTCAGCGTCGCGGCGCTGTTTCTGTACGGGCAGAAACTGGATATCCCGGCGATGCTGGGGATGGCGCTGATCGTGCTGGGCGTGGTGGTGATTCAGCTGTTCTCGAAAACTGCCGGGCACTAAAGAAAAAACACGTCCCCCTGTGGGAGCGAGCGAACGCGGTGTGTAAGGCAACAGATACATCGACTGACACGCCCGAGCAAGCTCGCTCCCACATTGGTTTTGTATCTGCCCGGTTGATTTTCGACAAATCCGCCCCTTTCCCGAGTCTGTATACTGCGCCCTCGTCTTGAACACTGAGGTCGCTGCATGCCATCCGTTATTTCCACCGACGTTCTGATTGTCGGCGCTGGTGTCGCCGGCCTCTGGCTGAATGCGCGCCTGCGCCGCCAGGGTTTTTCGACCGTGCTGGTGGAAAGCGCCAGCCTCGGTGGCGGGCAGAGCGTGAAGTCCCAGGGCATCATTCACGGCGGCGCCAAGTACGCGCTGCACGGCGCGCTGACCGGTGCTTCGGAAGCCATCGCCGACATGCCACGCCGCTGGCGCGAAGCGCTGGCCGGGACTGGCGAGCTGGATCTGTCCGGCGTACGCCTGCTGTCCGAAGCGCATTACCTGTGGTCGCCGGGCACGCTGGCCGGCAACCTCACCAGTTTCTTCGCCAGCAAAGCCGTGCGTGGCCGGGTCGATCAGGTCAAGGGCGATGAACTGCCGCCGGCCCTGCAAGACAAGCGTTTCAAGGGCAAGGTCTATCGCCTGGCCGAACTGGTGGTGGATGTGCCGAGCCTGATCCAGCGTCTGGCCGAGTTGGCCGGTGACGGTCTGCTCGCCGGGCAGGTCATTGAGCCGCTGCTGGAAGCCGGCGTGCTGGTCGGCCTGAAAGTCGACGGTCGCGAAATCCGTGCCCAGCGCATCGTCCTCAGCGCCGGCGCCGGTACTGCCGAACTGCTCGAAGCCCTGGGCCTGAGCCGTCCGGCGATGCAACGGCGACCGCTGCACATGATCCTCGCCAAAGGCCCCGGCTTGAAACCGCTGTACGCGCACTGCCTGGGCGGCGGCACCAAGCCGCGCATCACCGTGACCACGCACCCGGCGGCTGATGGCCAGTGGGTCTGGTACATGGGCGGTGACATCGCCGAAAGCGAAGGCGTCGCTCGCGAGCCGGCCGAACAGATCGCCACCGCGCAAAAGGAAGTCGCGCAACTGTTGCCATGGATCGACCTAAGCACCACGCAATGGGCAACCCTGCGCGTCGATCGCGCCGAGCCGTTGCAGACCGGCCTGACCCGTCCGGACAACGCGTTCCTCGCCGAGGAAGGTCGCTTGCTCGTCGGCTGGCCGACCAAACTGGCGCTGGCGCCAGACTTCGCCGACCGCGTCATCGCTTCGCTGCAGCGTGACGGCATCCAGCCGCAAGCGACCGAGCCGCTGCCGCCGCTGCCGAAACCGCCGCTTGGCGTACCCGCCTGGGAGCAACTGCTGCCATGACCATCGCCACTCTGCACGAACTGCATCGCCCGCTGGGCAGCACCGGTCTGAGGGTTTCGCCGCTGGGGCTGGGCACGGTCAAACTCGGCCGCGACCAAGGCGTGAAATACCCCAACGGCTTTCAGATTCCCGGCGACGACGAGGCGCGCATGCTGCTGCGCCAAGCGCGGGATCTGGGCATCAACCTGATCGACACCGCGCCGGCCTATGGTCGCAGCGAAGAACGCCTCGGCCCGCTGCTGCGCGGCCAGCGTCAGGACTGGGTGATCGTCAGCAAGGTCGGCGAAGAGTTTACCGACGGCGTGTCGCACCATGACTTCAGCGCCGCGCACACGCGGATGTCGGTCGAGCGCAGCCTGCAACGTCTGGAAACGGATTTTATCGATCTGGTTCTCGTGCACTCCGACGGCAACGACATGGCGATCCTCGAGCACGAAGAGGTCTACGCCACCCTCGCGGCGCTGAAGGCCGAGGGCAAGATTCGCGGCTTCGGTTTCTCCGGCAAAACCGTCGAAGGCGGCTTGAAAGCGCTGGAGCACGGCGACTGCGCGATGGTCACCTACAACCTGAACGAACAAAACGAAAAGGCGGTCATTGACTATGCTGCTGCCCACGGCAAAGCCATTCTGGTGAAAAAAGCCCTGGCCAGCGGTCATGTCTGTCTGAGTCCGGGAGTCGATCCGGTGCGCGCCAGCTTCGAGTTGCTGTTCACTCAGCCCGGTGTCGCCAGTGCTATTGTCGGCACCATCAATCCGCTGCACCTCGCCCATAACGTAGCGACCGTTGCCAAGGTACTGCGTAATCACTGACGCCGCCCCGCGGCCTTAAGCCAGGAGCCGATATGCCGCGCACGCTGATCCGCAAGAACCCGAGCAACTTCAAGACACTGCCGCTGTTCGTCGAAGCCACGCCCGATGGCCTGAGCTACCAGAGCGTCGGCATGCCGCTGAATTTCGCCCAGACCCTGCAACGGCGCAAACCGGTCAGCGTCGCCGACAGCGAACGCTTTGCCCTGGAACTGGCCAACCTCGGCGTTTCCGTGCGCCTGACCCTGCACTGGCAGAACCGCGATTACTGGGTGCTGGTGCGCCAGCGTCGGCAGGATCGCGGCGACGTGGTACTGAAGCTGATTTCCGGCTACGTGCCGGCCCACGAACTGAATATTCCGCTGCACACGGCGATTCAAGAAATTGCCGAAGAGTGTTTGCTGGAAACGCCGGAAGGCTGGCTCGGCGGGCGTTTCAACGACACCTGGCTGCCAGCGCCCTACTCCGCCGCGCTGCATTACCGCGAGGCGTTGCCGTTTCGCCTGACGCCGTTGTCCGGTTCGGCGCGCCCGGTGCGCTGCGCCAACCTGCAGCTGCTGGAGCGGCCACGGGCCTACGTGCATCTACCGACGGCGTCATTGCAATTGATCTATGACCTGCGCCTGGACGTACCCAAGGAAGCCAAATCCCTGAGCCTGTTTCATGTCGACGAGCGTCTGGAAGGCGATCAACTCGTCGCGCGGCTTGATCGCAAACGGCCTGATCTGTACTTGATGCCATTGCATGACGGTCAGCCGCTGCCTGAGCTGTATATCCTGAAAAAGGATCAACTGTATCCGGCGAGTACCCGCGGTCTGTACCTGGCTGAAAGCTTTGCCCGACAGGAAGGCTGGCTGGTGCGCGATGAGCGGATTCGCTGGAAGGACTGGTTGCGTCAACAGGGTCTGACGCCACCGGACAAGGCCACCGGACTGGCACGCCTGCGCGGCAAGGCGAGGCAGCTGCTGAAGAAAATCGTGCCGCGCAAGAAAGTGAATTCCTGAAAGCAAAAGATCGCAGCCTGCGTCAGCGCCTGCACAATTCTGTTCAGGCACTGGCGCAGGCTGCGATCTCTTGAGCTTATTGGCCGCGGATCTTTTCCACGATTGCTGTCGTCGAGCTGTTCTCCACCAGCCCCAGCACTTTCACCGTGCCGCCATAGGCGGTGACGATATCCGCACCGACTACCTGATCAATGCCGTAATCGCCGCCCTTGACCAACACATCCGGTTTGACCTCGCGCAGCAGGTTTTCCGGTGTGCCTTCAGAGAAGCTGATCACCCAGTCCACAGCGCCGAGACCGGCGAGTACCGCCATACGCCGGTCAACGCTGTTGATCGGCCGGCCCGGGCCTTTCAAGCGGCTGACCGAGGCGTCATCGTTGACCGCCACGATCAGACGATCGCCCTGAGCACGGGCCTGTTCCAGATAGGTAACGTGGCCGGCATGCAGGATATCGAAGCAGCCATTGGTGAAGACAATTCGCTCGTTGTGCGCGCGGGCATCGTCAACCGCCAGCAGCAGTTGCTCAAGACCCAGCACGCCTCGCTCCGAACCTTCCTCGCGCTGAATGGCGCGGCGCAGCTCCGGGGCGCTGATCGCTGCTGTACCGAGCTTGCCGACGACGATGCCTGCGGCCAGATTGGCCAGCGCGACAGCGTGCGGCAGTTCTTCGCCAGCGGCGATGGCTGCTGCCAGGGTCGAAATCACTGTATCGCCGGCGCCGGTCACATCGAACACTTCACGGGCGCGGGCCGGCAGATGCAACGCCGGATGATCCGGACGCAACAAGGTCATGCCGTGTTCGCCACGGGTCACCAGCAACGCGCCGAGGTCGAGCTCCTGCATCAGCACGGCGCCTTTGCTTACAAGCTCGTGCTCGTCGGCGCAACCGCCGACGATGGTTTCGAACTCGCTGAGGTTCGGCGTGATCAGGCTGGCACCGCGGTAAATCGAAAAGTCCTTGCCCTTGGGATCGGCCAGCACCGGAATGCCTTTGGCACGGGCGGCCTGGATCAGGGTCTGGTGATTTTTCAGCGCACCTTTGCCGTAATCCGACAACACCAGCACTTTGATGCCTTCCAGCAGCTCGTCGACCTGCGCGGCCAAGGCCAGCGCATCGGTGGCGAACACCTCTTCGAAATCGATACGCAGCAGTTGCTGGTGCCGGCTCATGACCCGCAGTTTGACGATGGTCGGCTGATGAGCGATGCGCTGAAACAAGGCGCGAACGCCAGCACCTTTGAGACTGTTGCTCAGGCTGTCGGCGGCTTCGTCATCACCGGTTACGCCCACCAGCGATGCCGGTGCACCCAGCGCGGCAATGTTCAGCGCCACGTTGGCGGCGCCGCCCGGGCGATCCTCGATCTGCTCGACCTTGACCACCGGCACCGGTGCTTCGGGGGAAATCCGTGAGGTTCCGCCATGCCAGTAACGGTCGAGCATGACATCGCCGACCACCAAGACAGGGGCTTGATCGAATCGCGGCATCGACAATTTCATGGAGCAACCCACATACAAAATGAACAGGGGCGCGATATTAACAGGATCGCGCGCGCCGGGAATACACGCGGGTGAGGCTGGCTCACCCTTGTCTGCAGATCACGCAATGTCTTCAGCCGGGGCATCCAGGCCCATCGCATGCAGGCGTGCGTAGTAGCCATTGTGGGCAAGCAACTGGGCATGAGTGCCGCGTTCGACAATCTCGCCCTGATCCATGACCAGAATCAGATCGGCCTTCTCGATGGTCGACAAGCGGTGGGCAATGACCAGTGTGGTGCGGCCTTTCATGACATGGTCGAGTGCCGCCTGAATGTGCCGCTCGGACTCGGTATCGAGCGCCGACGTCGCTTCGTCGAGAATCAGCAGCGGCGCGTTTTTCAGCAGTGCGCGGGCAATCGCCAGGCGCTGACGCTGTCCGCCAGACAACAGCACACCGTTCTCGCCCACCTGGGTATCGAGGCCTTGAGGCATTTGCGCGATGAAGTCCATGGCAAATGCATCCCTAGCGGCCTTCTCGATGTCCTCGCGCGGCGCCCCTGCCAGATCGCCATAAGCGATGTTGTTGGCAATGGTGTCGTTGAACAGCGTCACATGCTGAGTGACCTGCGCCACGTGGCGGCGCAGGTTGCGCAGACGGTAATCCTCGATCTCGACGTCATCGAGCAGAATCTCACCGGTTTCGTGATGGTAGAAACGCGGAATGAGACTGGCCAGCGTCGACTTGCCGCTGCCGGAACGCCCGACCAAAGCGATCATCTGACCTGGCGACGCGGTAAAGCTGATGTTTTTCAGCACTTCGCGTTCAGTGCCCGGGTAAGTGAAGCTGAGGTTGTTCACCGCCAGATGGCCACTGACCCGATCACGCTCGATCGTGCCGGTATCGATTTCCGGCTCGACGTCCAGCTGCTCGAAAATGCTTTCTGCGCCGGCCACACCTTTCTGAATGGTCGAGCTGACTTCGGACAATTGCCGGATCGGTTTCGGCAGCAAGCCCGCAGCCGTGATGTACGCAACCAGATCACCGGCCGTCGCATCGCCGCGCAGGAACAACACCAGGAACATCAACACGGCCATGGCGGTGTAGATCACCAGCTGCAGCATCGGTGTATACACCGCGCCGGTCTTGGTCATGCGCAATTGCTTGTCGGTGTTGCTCTGGCTGGCCGATGCAAAACGCTGCTGCTCATAAGCCTCGCCACCGAAGCTGCGCACGACGCGATAGCCTTGAATGGTTTCGGAGGCAACATGGGTCACATCGCCCATGGCCACTTGAATCTTCTTGCTCTGCTTGCGGAATTTCTTGCTGGTGTTGCCGACCATGAACGCGATCACGGGCAGGATCGCCAGCATCACCAGGGTCAGCTTCCAGTTCATCCAGAGCAGATACGCAAACAGGAAAACGACCGTAAGGCCCTCGCGGATCACCACTTTGATGGCGTCCGTGGCGGCGCCGGTGACCATGGTCACGTTGAACGTGATGCGCGAGATCAGATGACCCGAGTTATGGGTATCGAAATAGCGGTTGGGCAGTACCAACAGCTTGTTGAACAACTCGATACGCAGGTCATGCACCAGGCCCAACGAAACTCTCGCCAGGTAGTAATTGCCAAGAAACGACCCAAGGCCTTGCCACGCGGCGATCAAAATGATCAGCAACGGTACAGCCATCAACAGCTGCACGTCTCGCAGATAAGGAACGTTGGGGAAGAGCACCGCTTCAGGGTTGCTCAGGCCATCGACGAAATACTTGAGAATCCCGGCCAGCATCGGTTGCGTGGAGGCAAAGATCACAAAGCCCACGATACTCAGCAGGAAAAGACCGATATAGGGTTTTACGTACCCCAACAGCCGAAAGTAGATTTTCAGGCTGGATTCCTGTTCCGCTTTGAGCGGTGCGTCACTCATCGTAGAGCTCACTGGTTAAGAAGAACGCGAAATTTTATCACAAGCGCCGCCATTGGCCCGCGCCCATACCAAAACGCTGGCAAGCCCCAACGGCAGCCAGCTGATGAACCACTCGGCACGAGGGGTGCCGGTCAGGCTGGCAGCATCGAACTGCATCGCCAGCGTCGAGAACAGCCAGATACCGATAACCCCGCGGGCATACAGCGTTTCCCGAACCCTCCACGCCTGGAAAATCACGCCGAACCAAACGGCAGACCATAACACCAGTCCCGGCAAACCCAGCACGATCGCGACATGACTGAACAGGTTATGGGCGTGATCGAAAGTCATACCCGACCACAACACCCGGTAATCCCCACCCAGACCCAGCCCACCCCACGGATGTTTGGCGATCATGTCCAGAGAAGCCATCAGAATCTGCGGACGGTAAGAGACCCCACGCGCCAGCACCAACGGCTCGAACAGCCACAGCGCCACAATCGCCACCACCAGTGCAACGGCTGCGACGATTCGGCTGCGGCGGTCACGGCACCAGATCGGCATGGCCAATATGGTCAGAAACAACGCCAACGCCGCGCCTCGGCTCTGACTCATCAGGACAAAGATAACCAGCACCGCCAACGCCAGCGCCCAGATCCCTTGACGCATCGCACCCTGCGGCGCCCACAGGGCCAGCCACACTGCCGCCAGGCCAATGACATAGCCGCCGAGAATCGGATGAGCCAGCTCACCCAGCCCTTCTACCCGGGCAGTCCAGACGTTGCCATCAATGACGTAGAACCTGACGATGGCCACCAGCGCCGTGATTGCCAATCCCAGCCCGCCCCATTGCATGAGGCGAATCAAACGCTCGGGGCGGCCGCTGGCAAACACCGGAAAAAACAGCAGGAACACCACGATATACAACAGGCGCTTGGCTTCGCGACCGGGCTCCGGTGTGTTTGTCCATGCCAGACTGACCAGCGCCCAGATCAGCAATCCAAGCAACGGCAGGTAGATCCAGCGTTGCTCAAGGAGTACTTCCCTGACGCGATGACGAGCAGACCAGCCGAGCAATAACGCCGGCAACCAGACGAGAGCGACCAGCCCCTGTTGGTAAACCTTGTTGGTGGGCGCTACGGCAATGGCCAATAGAAACCACAAGAGCCCCGTCGCCATCCATAGTTGCGCCCAGCGTGTTTCCTGCATCAATCTGCTCCTGACAAGGGTTCGCCCATGCGACGCGGCATGGTTAAAATCGAAACTTTTCGGCATCATTGCCCGCTACAACACCCTGCACTTTCGACAAGGCTTCCTACGATGCGATGCTCCCGGCTTTCACAAGCCGCTCTAGACCAAATGATCGACGCTGCCAAAGTGCTGGAGGCGGACAGCTACGGGCCGAAAGTCTACCTGCTGCAGGATGGAAAAATTCTCAAACTGTTCCGTCGCAAACGGTTTTTTTCATCCGCGCTGCTTCGCCCCTACTCCCGGCGATTCATCGACAACGCCATCGAGTTGCAAAAACTCGGCGTGCCGACCCTGCAGATCCTCCAGTTCTTTTGCCTCGAAAAACCAGGCATGACCGCCGTGCTGTATCAGCCTCTGCCAGGGCAAACGCTGCGTCAGATCGCCAGTAAACAAGGGTTCGACTGGAAGCAGGCGTTGCCGGATCTGGCCGCTCTGATACGCAGCCTGCACCGGTCGGGCATCTATTTCCGCTCCCTGCATCTTGGCAACATCGTCGTCACGCCAGACAACCGCATGGGCCTGATCGACGTCGCCGACATGCGCTTCACCCGCGGACCGCTGCCAAAGCGCCTGATCAAACGCAACCTGCAGCATTTCGCACGCTATATTGCGCGCGAAAAGCTGAACGACAGCTTTCCGATGCAGGCACTGGAGCGCGCCGTCTTGTCCTCATGAAAACAATGCGCGGGCAGCCTGGCTGAAGCTCGACCAGGCCTCGTCCGGTGCAAGCATGCGGTATTGCTCGGCATTGATCGCTTGAGATGAGGCACGGAAGGCGCGGTCGATGGCCTCGGACCAGGCTTTGGTGTCATTGACCGGGGCATACCAGCCGGCGCTGCCCAATTGTTCGCTGAACACATCCAGATCGCTGCACAAAACCGGTACGCCGGCCATCACCGCTTCCTGCATGACCAGACCCAGGCCCTCTTCCAGCGAAGGGATGGCAATCCAGTCGAAAGCACGGTAAAGCTGCGCGGCTTCGGTCAGATGTCCGGTCAGCAAGACGCTGTCGCTCAAGCCGAGCGCCTCGATGCGCTGCTGCAGCGCCGCGCGTTTGGAACCTTCACCAATGATGACCAGGCGCAAGTCCGGACGATTGACCCGTACTGCAGCGAAAGCATCAAGCAGATAACCGAAACCCTTCTCCGAGACCAGGCGGCCCACCGCGCCCATGACAGGAGCGCCTTGCGGCAACCCCAACCGTGTCCTGGCCTGCTCGCAAGTGAACAGTTCAGCGCGAAACGCCATCGGATCGAATGCACTTCGCAACGGGGTGACTGGCATCTGCAGGTCGCTGGTTAGTGAATCGGCAAGGGTGGCGGAAACGGCAACCAATGTCAGCCGGGACGCAGGGAGTGATTGAAACAGAGCCTGATCTCCAGCGTTCAAACGCGCCGAACCGTGGAAGATCACCACGGCGCGGATATGCGCCAGCTTCTTGAGGACCGGCAATAACGTGCGCGCGACGCCCACGCCGTCCAGCAACACCAATCGAGCGTCACTCTCCACCAGGGCCTGACGAAATCGCGCCTGCATAAAGGGTTTGGCCAAGCGCCAGAAATGCCGCCCCTTCAGGCGGGCCGACGATAACCGCCACTCCCGCACCTCGCCCACATCCGCGCCGCACTCTGCTCCTTGCCCCTGAAGCAGCCAGGTTTTGACCACCGCCGAAGGCGAGGCCTGAGAGAGAATTTGCTGGTGCACTTTATGGATTGATGCGAACGGAGCGCCACCGGCCCACATGATGTTGAGAATATTCATAGGACAGAGAGCCGTTGCGTGGATTTGCTGGGACAAGCAGCGGCGTGCGTTAACTCAGTTGATGAACCAGCCAATGCAGACTCCCAGCAACAGAAACAAGGCAATTTTAATCTGCTCGCGGCGATTGCGGCGCGCTTTGCGTTCACGCTCGACATCCGTTTGCACATGCAGACCGAAACCGGTGTGCATGACCGCGTCTGCCTCAAGGATCAAGGCCTCCCTGTTGAGTTGCGAATAGCGCTGTGACAAGGCCTTTTCGCCACCGTGCCCGGCGAAAGGCGCGCACAACCGATAATCCTCAAGTCGGCGCAACCCGGGATTCAGCGAGAAACCCTGCCACTCCGGCTTGTCGGAAATCAGCGGATAGCATGCGACGCCATCGACGATCTCGCGCGCGCCCAAACGGATATAAGGGCTGTGCACACGCAGATCGTGATTATAGCTGCGCAACCAGATCTGCAGAATTTCCGGCCGAGCCTCCAGAATGGTCATGGAGTCTTCCACGAACCCGGGACGGTAGAACTCCCAGTCGTCTTCGCAATGAAAGATATACGGTGTAGTGACTTGCCCGTAGGCCAGGTCGATCGATGCCAGCTGGCCCAGCTTCGGACGATTGACGAAGATCGTGCTGTGCTCTTTCCAATGAGCAGGCAGAATCGCGGCAACGCCTTCGTCGCCAGCATCTTCGGTGATGAACACCTCACGAATGGGTGCCGTGTTGTACCGGTCGAAGCTATCGAGAGTGGTCTTGAGCAGATCGAGTCGACCGCAGCTGGTAACCACCAATGTAATCTGGCTTTCTTTGGAAAATTGCACCGAGATCTCGTTAATCAGAAGTCGCCAGCAATATCACTGGCTGTATGAGACTTGTCAAATGCCCACTTTCAGGCGGATTTTTTCCAGCAGACTCAGCGGAGCACGCTCACGCAACGATGGTTCAAGTTCTTCAACGATGCGCTGACCGATCCGCGCGAAACTGAACTGATGCACCGCCAGCTCACGACCGTTGGCAGCGATGCGCTGCGCCAGTTGCGGATCCTCGCGCAGCCTGGCCAGCTTTTCCTGCAGCTGCGCGATGGTCTGATAGAACACCACGTTATGCATGTCCTGCAAACCGAGCGCCGCGTTTTCCGCGGCGCCTTGATCATAGGCCAGCAGGACGCAGCCGCAAGCCATGGCTTCGAAGTTTTTGATCATGAACTCGCCCATGCCCACATCCGCGCTGACAAAAAAGCGGATACGGTTGAGCGTCTCAAGGTATTCGTTCCCTGACTTGGTACGCGTTACCAGCAGCGGCTCGACCTGACCCAACTCATCCAGCAATGCCTTGCGCCCACTGTAGGCCACACTGTTGGTGCTGCCGACGAAAGCGAGTTCGATATCCCGCTCGCGCCCCAGATCCTGCAACTGCGTCTGATCATAACCCTTGGGTACGAACACGGCGTCGAAGCCCTCCGAGCGCAGACGTTCGGCAACTACGAAACCGGAGCTGATCACCCGTGCCCAGGGCAACCGGCGATAATGCGCACTGAACTTGCCGGTGTATTTGCAGGGAATGTAATTCTGATAGGCATCGTGCTCCAGAATGACCAGATTGGGCACGGTGCGGATGAACCCGACCTGACGGATCTCCTGCTTGAAACGCAGGAAAAACACGATGCGGTCATAGCGCGAAACATCGACTTCGCGGCGAAAGTATCGACGCAGGTTGCGCTGTTCGTCACCGCTCAACCAGCGCAGATCACACTCACAATGGGCTGCCACACCCTCGTACAAACGATCGAGAATGGCTCGCTGATCTTTCTGCACCAGAAATAGAACTTTCATTGTCTTCCTTGCCGCAACAGCAACCCGAGCAAACCTGAACATGCCCGCCCGCAAGAAAGTCTTGCGCGGGCTCCTGTGTCGTTACAAACGCCAGAACAGTTCGTGTCGCCGAACCGCCTTGCGGAAAAATTCGTTCTCGCCATAAGGCGAACCGGACCGCCCTGCCAGCCATCGCTGCAAGGTTCGACGCAAGCGGCGCTTGAACGGCGCGGGCGGTTGCAAATCGTGCATCATGCCCAGGGCCATGGCCTTGTCACGTTGCTGCTCCACCGATAACGCCAGGCATACAGGCTGCACCGGCAGGCCAGCATCAAAAGCTGGCGGCAGCGCCACGCCCTCACCACTATTGCCCATCGGCCAGCGATCATTGTCATGCAGGTGGTTGGCATAACCGAGCAGCGTCGGCTGCCAGTCCAGACTCTTCAATACTTCAAGCACGGCCTGCTGCGCACAGAGGTGGTCGGGGTGCGGATCCAGCGTCGGATGCGGCAGCACAATGACGTCCGGACGCGCGCGCAGGACAGTTTCGCGCAGATCGGCCAGCAGATTGTTCCAGGTCGGCGCGCCATCGGCGTCACCCGGGAGCACAAATGAATTGAATTGACGGAACAGACGGGTATCGCTCAAGTCCGCTTCGCGCGAGCCCACCGGTTGACCCGGCTTGTCACGCATCGCCGCCAGTTGCAGGCAGAAATACCCCAACTGCACGCAACGTTCCTGAGCGACACCGGCCCATTGCGGCACGGTGAGGCTGTCCCAGGCACGCAACCGTCCCTTCAGTCGCGCGGCGTCGACCTTGCTCATGCCCATCTGCTGGTAATGTTCGGCCTCGATTTCGCCAGCCGTGAGGGTAACGATCCAGGCTTCATCGGCCTGACTGTACAAACCAAAAGCCGCCAGTTCCGCATCGTCCGCGTGTGGCGCAATGACCATGACCCGCTGACGACGATAATCGGCGTGCTCCAGCGCCCACAGCACCGGCTCTCCCGACACCCGGCAGAAACGTCCGCGCAGGCGCAACACACCCGCCGACAATGCTGGCGCCTGACCGCTCAGGTTCAGATAGCGCACGCCGCCAACACCGCGCTCGAAGGTCTGCACATCAGGATTGGCGCCGCCCGACAACTCGATACGGGGATCAAGGAAACGTCCCAGCCAGGTGCTTTTGACCCGCACAGCCAGGATCAGCATGGCGTCGTCGGCCAGCATCACACCGTCATCCAGACGCAGTTGCTCGCCGTGCAGGTGCACCTTCGGCTGCGGGGTATACGCAGGGAAGCTGTACTGGTAATTGTCGCTGGGGGCATAGAACAGATGATCGGCAAACCACGCCTCATGGGCGACCCAGGCGCCGGTCAGCAACAGCGGCGCCAGCCACCAGGCGACCAGCACGCTCAGCGCTATGACGGCGGCCAGTACGACCAGCACAGTCACGCGTTTGTTGCGTCGATGGCGCTTGAGCAATTGCTGTTTGCGGCTCATGGTCTGACTCATACGGTGAAGACCGGCACAGGGTTGCACCAGCGATCCTTGTATTCACGGTCAGCGCGACCGAACGAAAACCGCAGCGGCTTGCCGAGTGCCCGTGCCTGCTCCCAGGCGCTTTGCGTATTGAGAAAGCTCAACACGCTGCCGGGGCTGAATTCGCGAGTTTCAGGATCAACCCCGCCATTCACGTATTCGACACTGATCCAGTCTGGCGCCTCGACGCGGTAGACCAGTTGAATCGCGATCGGCGCATCGTTGAGGAAAATGACCGAGCCGATCAGCAGCTCGCGCAGCAACTCGATAACCTCGGCCATGCGCGCCGCACCGGTGGCAGGAAACCCCCAACGACGCTGAAACAGATCGCAGTACATCGCGGCCAGTTCAACGCTGGAAAACTCACTGACCGCTCGCACCACGCCGCCCGCTTCTTCCAGCAGGCGCAATTCCCGGCGCTGGTTGTAGCGAAACTTTTTCGACAATTCTTCCGGTGTGCGGGCCATGGCCAACTGTTCAGTCTGCAACTTCAAGCCACTGAAGCGGCTTTCGTTGAGCGCCGACAGATAGCGCGCCCGATGGCGCAGCGGTGCCTGAGCATCGACCGCGGCCGGCAGGATCAGCTCGGCATTGCCGAGATCGAACAGGCCTTTCTTGCCGTGGCGCTTGAGCGCGTCCTTGGACAGGGCCAAGTCGCGGCCCCAGGTTGCAATGGCGGCTTGAACATCGCCTTGCTGCTGCCAGGCGAGATAACGCACCGGTATGCCGGCCAGGTCCGCCAGACGCTCGATGACCAGCGGATGCGTCGCGACACTGCCGCCATAACGCTGCCAGGCAGCGGCATAGGTTGAGGCGTCAACGGGCGACCAGCCACGTTCGCGCCAGCCTTGAAATCGGTTGAGCATCAGCCCCTCGTTGCCAGATCGGTAACTGGCGGCAGGCGCCAGAAGGTCTCGCGCACCGCACGGTCGGAGAAACGCTCATGCAGTCGCTCGAGCATCATCTGCGCACATTGACGACGCTGCTGCTCATCCATCGCAGCCAGATGTTGCAGCCCTTGAGCCAGATGTTCGGCATCGCCCAGTGGAAACAGAATGCCCACGCCCTCGACCACCTCCTTCGCCCCGCCGCACGCGGTGGCCAGCAACGGCACGCCGGCAGCCATGGCTTCCAGCAATACCATGCCGAACGGCTCATGATCGGAGCTCAGGGCAAACACATCGAAGGCGCGAAAGTAGTTGCGCGCATCGGGCACCTGACCGAGAAACAGCACTCGATCGGCAATGCCCAACGCCCGCGCCGACGCCTTGAGATCCTGCTCCAGGCGACCGCTGCCGAGAATCACCAGTTGACTGTTGTCCGGCAGTCCAGGCAGCGCCTGGGCAAAACCGCGCAGCAGCGTGGCCTGATCCTTGTCCGGGTGCAGGCGGCCGACATTCCCGACAATCCAGGCATCCGGCGACAGACCGAGAATCTCACGTGCTTCTTCGGCCGGTAGCTGGCGGGCTTGCAGAGCAGGCACGTCGATGCGGTTGTAAAGGGTCTGGATTCGGCTTGCCGGCCACTTCGGCAGGCAGCGCCGCATGTCGTCACGCACCGCATCCGACACACCGAGAAGGCTCAGGCGCTTGCGGAAAACATGCGCGAACAGTTTGCGCGTCCGACGCTGGTAATCGCCGAATGCGTGGTGCACGCCTATGACCGGCAGCGAGGTGCCGAGCAAGGCGATATAGATGGGCTTGAAGCGATGAGCGATGCACAGACTGAAATTGCGCGAGGCGACAATCTTGCGCAGATCGCCGATAGCACCCAGTTTCAGGCCACGAATGGCCTTGGAACTGTACTCCATGAACAACACTTCGTCCGAAGCACACGCTGCTGCCACCTCGCTATCGGCGGCCCCGGTCAGAAACACCGTGGTCACCCGATAGCCGGTGCCGGCAAACAGGCTGGCGTACTGCCGTGCGCAGTCCAGGAACGGCCCGTCATAGCCGTGACAGAACTGCAGCACATGGCGTTCAGCCGAGAGAGTCATAAGCGTTCGCGCCCTCTTTCACCACCAGGATGTCTTCCATGATCAGGTATTGCAGATCCGACCCGAAAAACATGTTCAGCGCGTCGGTTGGCGAGCAGATCATCGGCTCGCCACGACGGTTGAGCGAAGTGTTCAGCGATACGCCGTTGCCGGTCAGGTTTTCCAGCGCTTTCATCATGTCGTAGTAGCGCGGGTTGTATTCGCGCTTGAGCACCTGGGCGCGGGAAGTACCGTCTTCGTGGACCACTTCCGGCACGCGGGTTTTCCACTCTTCGGCGACTTCGAAGGTGAAGGTCATGAACGGCGCCGGGTGATCGATCTTGATCATCTGCGGCGCGACGGTGTCGAGCATCGACGGGCAGAAAGGCCTCCAACGCTCGCGGAACTTGATCTGGTGGTTGATGCGATCGGCGACACCGGCCACGCTCGGGCACCCGATGATCGAACGGCCACCCAGTGCACGCGGGCCAAACTCCATGCGGCCCTGGAACCAGGCGACCGGGTTGCCATCGACCATGATCTTGGCGATCTGCTCGGGCATGTTGTCGAGCTTGCGCCAGGTCGGCTTGTTCTCGTGGCGCGCGCAGGCGGCAATCACGTCCTCGTTGCTGTACGACGGGCCGAGGTAGACGTGTTCCATCTTCTCGACCGGTACGCCACGGGCGTGCGACACGTAAGCGGCAGCGCCAACCGCGGTGCCGGCATCGCCGGACGCAGGCTGTACGAACAATTCTTTAATGTCGTCGCGAGCAATGATCTTCTGGTTCAGCTTGACGTTCAACGCACAGCCGCCGGCGAATGCCAGTTTGCCGGTTTCCCTGAGCACATCGCCCAGGTAGTGGTCGATCATCTGCAGCGCCAGCTTTTCAAACAGCGCTTGCATGCTCGCGGCGTAGTGGATGTACGGCTCGTCAGCGATGTCACCTTCGCGTTTCGGCCCCAGCCACTCGATCAGCTTCGGTGAGAAGTAGAAGCCTTTGCCCTTCTCTTTATAGCGGCGCAGACCGATGACGTTGGCGTAGTCGGTGTTGATCACCAGCTCGCCATTCTCGAACGAGGCCAGACGCGAGAAATCGTACTTGCTGGCGTCGCCGTACGGCGCCATGCCCATGACCTTGAATTCGCCGTCGAGCATTTCAAAGCCGAGGAATTCGGTGATCGCACCGTACAGACCACCGAGGGAGTCCGGGTCGAAAAATTCCTTGATCTTGTGAATCTTGCCGTTTTCGCCATAACCGAAGAAGGTCGTGGCGTATTCGCCTTTACCGTCGATGCCGAGGATCGCGGTTTTTTCCTTGAAACCCGAGCAGTGATAAGCACTGGAGGCGTGGGCAAGGTGATGCTCGACCGGCTCGATCTTGATTTTCTTCGGATCGAAGCCCAGTTGCTCGAGGCACCAGACGATCTTGTTGCGATAGCGCTTGTAGCGACGGTTACCCATCAGGATCGCGTCAAGAGCACGATCCGGGGCGTACCAGTAACGCTTGGCGTAGTGCCAGCGGGCTTTGCCGAACAGGCTGATCGGCGCAAACGGAATCGCTACCACGTCAACGTCGGACGGTTTGATACCGGCCTGCTCAAGGCAGAATTTCGCCGATTCGTAGGGCATGCGGTTCTTTGCATGTTTATCGCGTACGAAGCGCTCTTCCTCAGCCGCCGCGACCAGCTTGCCGTCGATGTACAAGGCTGCGGAAGGATCATGGCTAAGGGCGCCGGACAGGCCAAGAATCGTCAATGCCACAGGGGTCTAGCCTCTTTAGTCTGCGTGCAGGCGCGATGCGCCTTGAAAATTGATGTGCCCTCGCACGGGGCGAGTGGCAGCTAAAGGGCGGGATTATAGCGTAAACATCAGGGGAATGACCCGGTGCGAATTGCCGCTGCCAGGATTGGTCCGATTCAACGGGTACAAAGCCTCAGTAGCCGTCTCTGCGCCAGTAAATACTCAGATTTCCGTCGGCGGCCTGGCGATAGATCGTGTAGGGCAGCGAAAGCGTGTCGAACGCAGCGGACAACGGCAGATCAAGCAATACGAGGGGCACCATAAAGCCCGCAGGATTGGGCGGTGCGTTCAAGATGCAGAAGTCAAAGGCCAGGCCACTGTAGATACGCGGAATGGATTGGCAGTAAGTCTTCTGTTTGCGCAGGTTCCGAGCAGCATCTGCGTCCAGTTGCAACACCGTTGACACACTGCCACAGCCTGATAGAACCGAGAGAAAAACGCCTAGCGTCATAATCTTTGTCATGCCCGGGACTCGTCATCCGAAATCGTCAGGCAAATTAGCATCGAGGCTGAACTGCAGACAGTTCATGGCTTCTGGCGAAGCTGTAGGACGAGTCGCTGTTATTTGTGCGTAGCCGCCAACAGGCTCGCCTTCGCAGCCTGCCGAGCCTGCTGGCGACAGGACTCAGCCCGCGCTGGAGATATCTTTGGGCAACCGCTGATCAATGACTTGATACAACGCGCTGCTTTCAGGCCAGTTACGCATGAACCTCGCCCGATCGCGGGCATAAGCCGGGGCGAAACTTCCGGCCGATGAGTGCTGACACATCGAATCGAGGTCGATCAGCGCCCAGCGATCCGTCTGCCAGAACAGGTTGTGGCCCTTGAAATCGCCATGACTGATGCGCTCGGCGATCAATCGGGCAAACAGTTGATCCAGCGCCTGCAACTCGGCTTCCGGTGCCTGGCCATTTTCTACGTACGGCGCAAAGCGCTCGATGATGTCCGGCCCTGGCAGATATTCGGTGACCAGATAAGCGCTGCGGCGCAGCCACAAAAAGCGTTTTTCCAGCATTGCCAGCGGTTTCGGCGTGGCGATGCCCAGGAAAGCCAGACGATTGCCCTCGCGCCATGAATGCCACGCCCGGCTCGGGCGCCAGAAACGCTTGAGCCAATGGGCGAAGCCTTTGATGTTGTAGCGTTTGATCACCAGCGAGCGACCGCCCGCCTGAACCTTGCCGACACTCGCTGCGCCACCGGTTTTGTACAGATGCCCCTGATCGAGCAAGGCGTCAGCCTGCTCCAGCACCGGCAGCATGGCGGCCTCTTCCTCACGACGGATGGCGCGCAGGACAAACGCGCCGCGATGCACTGCAAACAGTGTGCAGTCGCGACCGACCTTGATCAGGTAATCCCTGAGCCTCCAGTTGCGCACTTTGTCGATCTGCTTTTGCAATGCCTCCAGCGGCAACGCATGCTCGCTGTTGCTCAGCAAGTAATACACCAGCAGCTCTTCGGTGAACGGCTCCAGTGACTTCGGCAGCTGAGCGAAGAATACCCCGAGGTTTTCCAGCACTTTTTGTCGGGACAGTGGCTGCCCAGCCGTTTCCGCACGAACGCCGGCGCCATCGATCAGGTACAGCTGACCGCCATGGCGCAGCAGATTGTCCAGGTGCAGATCCTCTTGCCAGAGTCCTTTGCCGTGCATCCGACCGATAGCATCCAGTGCTTCGGCCAATACCGCGGTTTGTTCATCAGCCAGCGCCGGCAGAGACTCGACCTTGGCCCAGGCATCGCCAAGGCTTTCGGCGCCCTCGAGAAATTCGAAGAGCAGCCAGCCACCCTCGCCGTCTTTCAGTCCATCGGCCAACAGCAAAGGCGTGGTCAGGCCCTGCGCAGCGAGTAGCCGCACCCCGTCCAGCTCTCGTTGGAAATGCCGGGCAGCCTTGCTGCCGACCAACAACTTGGCCAATACCGGCCGTCCGCGCCAGACGCCGGCGCCAACGTAACGCTGCCCGGGCAACACCCGCAGCAGGCTCAGCAACTGTAAATCCGCCGCACCGGCGGCGTCCGCCAGGCTCACGGTCAGTGGCAGGGAAGGTGCGCGCCCGGAGCGGGCCAGCTCGGACAATTGCATCAGCGAGTCTCCTTGTGGCTGCGCCGCGCTGTCAGTCGGGTCAGCCAGCTGTCGAGCAGCGAGCTGTCAGTTGGTTGATCGAGATAAGCCGCGAGCAGTTGGCGCAAGTCGGCCTCGCGCCACTGCGGCGCGCGACGCTGCAACGGCTCCAGATCCTTGACCCGATCACGCACGCCGAACAGCAGCGGCCGGGTTTTCTCCAGATCGATCAGTTGCGCCTCATAGCCGTCGCCGGTGGCGCGCAGGAAGATATGTTTGGGATAAAAACAGCCATGCACCTGGCGCGCGCCATGCAGCCGTCGCGCCAGCAGCCCGCAAGCCTTGAGAATGGCCGAATGCTGCGCGTCACTGAGCTGCGCCCAGCGCGTCAACAACGAATCCAGATCACTCCAGCCATCCAGTGCGCGCGTGAGCAGAATGGCGCGCACTTCACCGGCGACTTTGCGCTGACCGAAAAACGCCGCCTGCAACGCCGGAATGCCCAGCTTGCGGTAACGGCTGATGTTGCGAAATTCGCGGGCAAAGCTCGGTTCGCCAAACGGCGCCTGCAAGGTGCGGGTCAGATAATTGCTCTGGCGCTTGAGGTAATAGCCCTGGCCTTCCAGATCGAGACGGAACACGCTGCTCCAGCCGCCACCGGCAGTGTTGGGCTCATCCACAGCTTCAAGCTGTTTGGCCCACAGTGCGTCGAAATTGCCGAGACCGTGGCGCTCCAGCAGTGCGCGGTCCTGTTCGGCAAGAAAATCAGTCATTCGCGCCCCTCGAAAAATCTCACCACGTGGCGAATCCGTTTCTTGTCGGCGACATCGAGCCGATCACACTGGCGATATTGCTTGTAGAAGCGCAGGCGCTGGGTGTTGGACAGGTGATATTTGGCCAGTTTGTCGAGACAGGCGAGGTCCTTGGTGATCCGGTACTTGAGCCAGAAGCCGCGCCAGAATTCGCCGTTGGGGCAGTCGATGAGGAAAATGCGCGCCTGATCGTCGATCAGCAGATTGCGCCATTTCAAATCGTTATGCGTAAACCGATGGTCGTGCATGGTCCGGGTGTAGCCAGCCAGTTGCCGGCTGACACCGTCGACCCAGGCGCGATCCTTGAGCCGGGGATCCTTGCGCTCGGCCAGCGCCGAGAGATCTTCGGTATTGGGCAGCTCACGGGTGATCATCGCACCCCGATCGTAGGCCGCGCCCCGCCGCTCCAGCCCCCAGGCCACCACCTCGGCCGTGGGGATGCCCCACTTGGCGAAGCGCTTGAGGTTCTGCCATTCCATTTTTACCCGCGGCTTGCCGAGGTAACGGCGCAGGCCCTTACCGGCGCCGACGTAGCGTTTGACGTAGTAATTGACCCCGTCACGCTGCACCCGAACGACTTCCGACAGCGGATCGCGGGTCAGACGTTCGCCCTGCAAGGCAAATACGGCTTCGAGGCTGCCGAAGTCTTCGGCGAGGTCGCTGTACTGCGGTTCAAGTGTCCAGCCCGCCATCAGAGCGCATCCCCGTAACGCTGTTTGCGCGCGTAGAGTTTGTCAGCCTTGCCTTGCAGCCAACTCAGCAGTGGCGCCTCTTGCGCCAGAACCTGGCGCAGCGGCTGCTGGAAGTAGCCTTTAAGGAAACGCAGCTTGTCGCGGCGGGTCAGGCCAATGTCCAGCGCGGAAAAATACAGCGCCGCCAGATCTTTATTGCGCCAGCGCTGAGTAATTTTTGCGCGGGTCTGGGCCCGATGCAGGTCAATCACCGAGAGTTTGAAATCTTCCGGCGTGACCGGTTTGTCGATGTGCAGCAGGAAGTGGCAGATATAGCAGTCGCGGTGATTGACCCCGGCGCGGTGCATCATGCCGGTCATCCGCGCGACTTCGGCAATCAGCGCGCGTTTGAGTTTGGGCTCCGGCGGCTGTCTGATCCAATCGATGCTGAAGTCTTCGAGGCTGATGGTCGGCGCCAGTTCTTCGGTGACGATGAACGAGTGCTGATCCGCCGGATTGCTGCCCTTCTCGCCGTAGGCGACGGCGGTCATGGTTGGCACGCCGACTTCCTGCAGACGCTGGATGGCCTTCCACTCTTGCCCTGCACCGAGTACCGGCAGCTTGGCGGTCAGCAGGTTCTTGAAGATTTCGCCCCAGCCAATGCCACGGTGAATCTTGACGAAAAAGCCATTGCCATCGACTTCCGTGCGCAATGTCCGGCGCGCTTCCAGCTCGCGGTATACCTCGCCCTGCAAGCCTTCGACTTCAGCGAACGGGTCGCGTCCGGCCCAAAGGCTCTTGAACGGTTCAGCCAGCATCAACTTCATTAAGCGTGCTCCGCCAGAATCACATCGGCCGCGTGCTGCGGCATGCTGTAGAGGTCGGCCGTATCGGCAAAGGCCAGACCGTTGCGGCTCCAGGCCGCCCGTGCAGCGTCGTCGCTCAACATTTCGCTCAGGTATTGCGTCAGCTGCGCCTGCTCGAACGGCTCGTCCAGCACGCGCCCGGCATCGGCTTCGGCGATGTAATGGGCGTAACCGCAGACCGCGCTGACCAACACCGGCAACCCGGCCACCAGCGCTTCAAGCAGCACGGTGCCGGTGTTTTCGTTGTAGGCCGGGTGAATCAACAGGTCGGCGCCGAGCAGAAAACGCGGGATATCGCTGCGCCCTTTGAGAAAGGTCACGTTGTCGCCCAGGCCCAGCGTCGCGCTCTGCATCTGGAACAATTTGGGGTCATCCTGGCCAATTACAAACAGCCGCGTGCGTTTGCGCAATTCGGCCGGCAACGCGGCCAGCGCTTTGAGGCTGCGATCGACACCCTTGGTCTTGAAGCCGGAGCCGATCTGCACCAGCAGCAACTCGTCGTCCTTGAGGTTGAATTCGGCGCGAAAACCGGCGCGAATCTCATCGGCATTCGCCGGACGCCGACGATCCTGGGCAATGCCCGGCGGCAGCAGATGAAAGCGCTCAAGTGGCGTGTCGTAATGCTTGATGAACAGCGGCTGCTGCACTTCGGAAATCATCAGCACTTCGGTCTTCGCGTCTTTGGCGAACACCGCTCGCTCGTACTCGGCGAAGTGGCGATAGCGGCCCCAGCGGCGGTACAGCGAATTGCGCAGATTCTGCGCCTTGTCTTCGAAGCAACCGTCGGCGGCGTAGTAGACGTCCAGGCCTGGCATCTTGTTGAAGCCGATCAAGCGATCGACCGGCCGCCTGGCCAGATCCGCTGCCATCCACGCGCTGAGTTTTTCGTTGCGCCGGTGATTGAAGAACGCCTTCACCGGTGCCACCAGCACTTCGAAACCCGGCGGTATGTCGCCTTCCCAGATCAGCGTGTAGACGCGAATCTGATGGCCGCGCTTCTGGCATTCGAGGGCGATACGCATGAAGTCGCGCTGCAGGCCGCCGAACGGAAAATATTTGTACAGGACGAATGCCAATTGCATCAGCGCAGCTCCTCAGCCATTAACAACGTGCTCAGTCGGCTGGCGACACGCTCGGAATTCACACGCGTGAAGCACAACGGCTGCTCGCGTTTCAGATCAAACTGACGGGCATCCTGCTCGGTCGGTTGATAAGTACATTTCTTCTGCATGCAAGGCGCGCACGGAAAGTCAGCGGCCAGATGAATCTGCAGTTTCCCGTAGGCGCCGGTCAGGCCCGGGTTGGTCGGGCCGAACAGCGAGATGGTCGGCACGTCCAGCGCCGCGGCCAAATGGCCCAGGCCGGTGTCCACCGCCACGCAGGCTTGCGCGCCGGCGAGGGCTTTGCCGACGCCGGCCAGATTCAGCTTCGGCAGCACTTCGGCGTGTTTGAAGCCAGCAGCGATGCGCTCGGCGCGGGCCTTTTCCTGCGGGTTGCCCCACGGCAACTTCACGCCGACGCCGAGGTAGCCGACGCGCTCGGTCAGCTCGCGCCAGTAGATTTCCGGCCAGTGCTTGGTGTCCCAAGTGGTGCCGTGGAGGAACACCACGTAAGCGTTCTTGCGTGGCAACTCGACCAGGCGCTCGACGTTGAGGCCGTAATCGCCGAGGCCTTTGGGCAAGTCGTAACCCAGAGCGATGGCGAATAACTGGCGTACGCGCTCGACGGCGTGCTGGCCTCGGGCGACAGCGAGTTTACGATCGTAGAAGCGCGCAGCCATCGGCTCGCGCGCGGAGGTTTTATCGAGGCCGGCCACCGGGGCTTTGACGTAGCGGGTCAGCCAGGCACTTTTCAGCAGGCCTTGAGCGTCGATCACCAGATCGTATTTATTGGCGCGCACGCTTTGCTTGAAGCGTTTCCACTCGCCGCTGGTGATGGTTTGCCATAAATTCTTGCGCCAGCGGCGGATCGCCACCGGAATCACTTTATCGACCGCCGGGTGCCAGCTCGGAATCTCGGCGAAGCCCTCTTCCACCACCCAGTCGAACTTGATTCCGGGAATGGCCCGGGCGGCGTCGGTCAGCGCTGGCAAAGCGTGAATCACGTCGCCCAGCGAGGAAGTCTTGATCAGCAATACCCGCAAGTTATTGAACCTCGACCACGGAGCCCTGCAACTTCTGCAAGGCATCGTTGACCGCGTCCGGCATCAGCTGGCGCAGGCAGTTGTAATGGCCGAACCGGCAAGTACGATCGAAGCACGGGCTGCATTCGATGCCCAGGCGCACGATCTCGACCTGCTCGGCCAGCGGCGGGGTGAAGCCCGGCGAGGTGGAGCCGTACACCGCGACCAGCGGACGGTTCAACGCCGCAGCGACGTGCATCAGGCCCGAGTCGTTGGACACCACCGAGTCGGCGCAGGACAGCAGATCGATAGCCTCGGCCAGAGAAGTGCCGCCGCTGAGGTTGACCGATTCTTCGCGCAGGCCTGGAATCAGCCGGGCGCGGATGTCTTCACCGACCGCGTGATCGTTTTTCGAGCCGAACAGCCACACCTGCCAGCCTTCGCGGATGCGCGCTTCGGCGACCTTGGCGTAATGCTCGGATGGCCAGCGCTTGGATTCGCCGAACTCGGCGCCGGGGCATAGCGCCAGGACCGGGCGATCGAGGGTCAGGCCGAATTTGGCCAGTGCCGCTGCGCGGGTGACCGGGTCGATTTGCAGGCTCGGACGCGGGTACGGCTTCGGCAACTCGGCGTTCGGCTCGTAGGCCAGAGCCATGAAGCGCTCGATCATCAGCGGGTAGCGTTCTTTGTCGAGGGTGCGCACGTCGTTGAGCAGGCCATAGCGCAATTCGCCGCGCCAGCCGGTACGTTTCGGGATGCCGGCGAAAAAGGGCACCAATGCCGACTTCAGTGAATTGGGCAGCAGGATCGCCTGATCGTACTGACCGCGCAGGGATTTGCCGATGCGCCGGCGCGTCGCCAGCTCCAGCGCGCCGTGGCCGAGCGGGAAGCTCAAGGCCTTGCGCACTTCGGGCATGCGTTCGAGGATCGGCCGGCTCCATTCGGGCGCCAGCACGTCGATTGCGCATTGCGGGTGGCGCTGTTTGAGACACTGAAACAGTGTCTGCGCCATCACCATGTCACCGACCCAACTGGGCCCAACGATCAGAATATTCATGTGCTTTCCAAAAACGAACCGGGGAGGCATTTACGCCTCCCCGCCTCGAGAATTCTACAAACACTGTAGATCTTCTGTGGGAGCGAGCCTGCTCGCGATGGGGTCTTCACATCCAACATTATTGTCGTCTGATACTCCGCTATCCGGGCAAGCCCGCTCCCACAGGGTTATTCATTTTGCCGCATAACCTTGAAGACCGAAGATCCCTTGTGGGAGCTCGCTCCCACAAGGGATTGGGTGCTGCATAAACCGGTTTCAGCTTAGCCCCAACTCTTTCCAGATCCGCAGTACCTGTCGCCGTTCTTCGGCGAACTGATCCCCGGCAATCACCCCGGCGTCTTTCTGCAAGGCCTGCCGGTGCGCGGCAGAGCGGTAGGCCTTGTAGGCCTCGCGCAACAGGCTGGCATCTTCGGCGGGCATCAGCCCTTCGTGTTCCAGCTCTTCCAGAATGCGGATGTTATCGGTCCAGCGCAGCAGCGGCGGATGGCTCTGCGACCACGCCAGGGCCGCGTATTGCACCATAAATTCAATATCGACGATACCTCCGGCATCCTGCTTGAGGTCGAACGGCACCGTCGCTTCGAAGGCATTAGCTGCCGTACCGGCCGCCGTGCTGCGGGTACCGAGGTTGTCGCGCATCTTCGCACGCATCTCGCTGACTTCCTGCTGCAGCTTGGCCAGGTCCCGTGATTTGCCCAACACCTGCGCGCGGACTTTCTCGAAGGCCTGGCCGACATCCTGACTGCCCACCAACACCCGCGCACGCACCAAGGCCTGATGCTCCCATGTCCAGGCTTCGTTTTCCTGATAGCGGGCGAACGCGCCGAGGGAACTCACCAGCAGTCCGGAAGCACCGGACGGCCGCAGGCGCATATCCACTTCATACAACTGGCCGGAGTTGGTCTGGGCCGTGAGCAGGTGAATGATCCGCTGTCCCAGGCGCGTGAAGAACTGCGCACCATCAATGGATTTCGGCCCGTCGGTTTCCGCCTGCGGGTCGCCGTCGTGGATGAACACCAGATCCAGATCCGAACCATGCCCCAATTCGATACCGCCGACTTTGCCATAACCGACAATGATGAAGCCGGGATCGCACAAGGTGCCGTCGGTGCGCAGCGGCGTGCCGTACTTGGTCACGGTCTGGCGCCAGGCCAGCGCGAGCACTTGTTCCAGAATCGCCTCGGCCAGCCACGTCAGGTAATCGCTGACCTTCATCAGCGGCAGGCTGCCGGCGATTTCCGAGGCGGCGACGCGCAAGCGATGCGCCAGTTTGAAATGGCGCAGGGCTTCCATTTGTTGCTCGAGGTCGTCCTCGGGAATTCGTGTCAGGCGTTCGCGCAACTCGGCTGCCAGTTCCGGCGCCAGCGGCGGCTTGAACAGCCGCCCCTCGTTGAGCAATTCGTCGAGCAGCAATGGAAAGCGGGTGATCTGCTCGGCAATCCACGGGCTCGCCGCGCACAGAGTCAACAGGCGACGCAGCGCACCGGGGTTTTCCGTGAGCAACACCAGATACGCCGAACGCCGCGCCACCGCTTCCACCAGCGGCAACACACGCTCGAGCACCAGGTCCGGATTGTCATGTTCGACGGCTTGCGCGAGCAGTCGCGGAATAAAGGCATCCAGACGTTCGCGTCCCAGCCGCTGCATCGCGCGCAGTTGCGGACTGCCGCGCAAACCGGCGAGCGCCTTCAGGGCTTTGCCGGCATCGACAAAACCGCCCTCCTGCAACTGCCGGCACGCGGCTTCTTCGTCTTGTTCTTCTTCCCACAGGGGCAGCCATTCACCGCCAACCACCACTTCGTTTTCGCTGCCCTCTTCCTCGTCGGGATCGGCAATCACCTGGGCGAAATGCCAGGCCACGCGCCCGCGCCAGTACATCAGCTGTTCGTGGAACGCCGACCAATCGGCGAAACCCAGCATGAAGGCGATGCGCGCCTGATCCTGGGCGCTGTCCGGCAGCATCTGCGTCTGACGGTCGGCAATCGCTTGAATGGCATGTTCGGTGTAACGCAGAAACTCGTAACCCTCGCGCAACTCACTGACCACCGCCGGCGGCAGATAGCCCTGCCCTTCCAGCGTGCTCAGCACCTTTAATAAAGGACGCTGTTGCAGGCTCAAGTCGCGGCCGCCGTGGATCAGTTGAAAGGCCTGAGCGATGAACTCGACCTCTCGAATACCGCCGGAACCCAGCTTGATATTGTCGGCCATGCCCTTGCGCCGCACTTCCTGCTGGATCAACTGCTTCATGGTGCGCAACGCTTCGATCGCCGAAAAATCCAGATAACGGCGGTAAACAAACGGCCGCAGCATGTCGAGCAACTGCGCGCCGGCGACCTGATCGCCCGCCACTACCCGCGCCTTGATCATCGCGTAGCGCTCCCAGTCGCGACCCTGATCCTGGTAATACTGCTCCAGCGCGTTGAAGCTGAGCACCAGCGCGCCGGACGATCCGTATGGGCGCAAACGCATGTCGACGCGGAAAACAAAACCGTCGACGGTCATCGGATCCAGCGCCTTGATCAGACGCTGGCCGAGACGGATGAAGAATTCCTGATTATCCAGCGAGCGCTTCACGCCGACGGTTTCGCCGCCCTCGGGGTAGGCGAAGATCAGGTCGATGTCGGAAGACAGATTCAGCTCCACTGCACCGAGCTTGCCCATGCCGAGGATAACCATCTGCTGCGGCTCACCGCTGCGCCGGCCGGTCGGCGTGCCGAATTGCTCGCAATGGCGGCTGTACAGCCATTGATAAGCCTGATCGATCGTGGCGTCGGCCATGTCCGAGAGGTCGCGGCAGGTCTGCACCAGATCGGCCTGGCGGGTCAGGTCGCGCCAGATGATCCGCACCTGATGGCGCGCACGCTGGCGGCGCAAGGCGCGGCCGAGTTCGTCTTCGCTCTGCGCGGTGCTAACGGCGGCGGCAATCTGTGCGCACAGTTCGCCGGGCGCAAACGCCCGGTCAAGTTCGCCGGACGCCACCAGCGACAGCAACATCAAAGGGTCACGAATGCTCTGTTCAATGACAAATTCGCTGGCGGCGGTGACGCGGGCCAATTGTGCCCAGCGCTCCGGCGTCCAGTCCGACAGGCCGTGATCGTCTTCAAGGGCGGCGACGGACGTACGGAACGACTGCTCGGATCGGCTGACCAACGGCAGGAGAATGGCGGGCAGTTCGGCAAGCACGGGCAGGGTCATGGTCTATCCTTGATCGGCGTAATAAGGGCCGCTTGTAGTGAATGATGAAAACCCGCTACGTGAAGGACTGTCGAACAAAAGTTAGAAATAGCTGAAATTTCTTCTTCTTTGGCATCCAGCATCAAGCTTTCACCTTATTCGGATGGAAATCGACCCGCCTTAACGATTATTCTCACAACGCAGTCGGAGGCCACAAGCCTTTCATCTGTAGTTTTACTACTCGTCTATACATTCGAAAGGCTGAAATGCCGGAAGATTTGTAGTAAAACTACACGCCGCCGGAACAACCTGTCGTCAATCCAAGAATTATAAATCGTCTG
>NZ_JBITTW010000022.1:0-84620 GCF_044542195.1 Pseudomonas sp. NPDC079367 | reverse complement strand
AAAAATACCAAATAATAGATAATGACACTTATGTCGACAAGACAAGGCTCCATTTTTTCCGCTTCGGTGCCGGGCAGGAAACCGATTTCCTGGTCCAGGCCCTGCACGCTGCGGGTGGCGATGATGCGGCGATAACGTTTGCTGACCATGGTCTGCTCGATCGCCGCGGCCAGCGCCAGAATGGTTTTGCCGGAACCGGCGGCGCCGGACAGGTTGACCAGATGAATGTCCGGATCAAGCAGCGCGTACAGCGCCAGACTCTGATAGATGTCGCGCGGCTTCAGCCCCCACGCCTCCTGATGCAGCAGCGGTTCCTGATGCAGGTCGAGGATCAGCAGCCTGTCTTCCTGGATTTCCTTGATCCAGCCGACAAAGCCCTGCTCGTCAATGATGAACTCGTTGATGTGCACGGCCGGCAGGTTGTCGATCAGTTGCACCTGATGCCAGGTGCGGCCGTGGTCCTGCCGGGTTTCGACCTTGCTCACGCGGTCCCAGAAGGAGCCGGTCATGTTGTGGTAGCCGTTGGGCAGCAGGGATACGTCATCGACCAGTTGGTCGGTGCTGTAGTCCTCGGCGTCGATGCCACAGGCGCGCGCCTTCAGGCGCATGTTGATGTCTTTGGTGACCAGCACTACCGGTTTCTGCGGGTCGCGGGTGTGCAGATCAATCAGTTGGTTGATGATTTTGTTGTCGTTCAGGTGCTCGGGCAGAATCAGGTTCGACTCGGCCTGCTTGCTCATCAGAATTGACAGCAAGCCCTTCGGCCCGCCCTTGCCGCGCTGGATCGGCACGCCCAGTTCGACGTCCTCGGGGGACGCATCGCCCAGGGTCTTATCGATCAGGCGGATCGCCTGGCGGCATTCGGCGGCCACGCTGTGGTGGCCGCTCTTGAGCTTGTCCAGCTCTTCCAGCACGGTCATCGGGATGGCGACGTGGTGTTCTTCGAAATTCAGCAGGGCATTTGGATCGTGAATCAATACGTTGGTATCGAGTACATACAGGATTGGCTGGTTGGAGGAAGGGCTGCGTCCGTGATCATCCATACTCGGTCACCTTTGTGGGAGCCATTCGACGCAATACCTTGACAGTGCTGCGCCTCGAGGTGACTGCCGATTCATCCACGAGGGCCTGGATGAACTGCACACAGTAGGAGTCTGGGAAGACGCCACCTGTGTTGCAGGTTTCGGCGGTCTGTCTTCGTAATACTCCAAAACCGATGACATAAAAAAGCACTTTGACGGTTTTTTTAAGTTTATTTTGCAGAGTGACGAAAAGCCCTTGGCGGACTCCCCGGACACCGCTAAAGTCGGAAGTCCGCCTGCATCGAACCCCCTACAAAAATCACCCCAAACCCAATGTTTTCGGGCCTTTCGTCTTTCTCAACGAAAGGCGTCCTGACAGTCTTCCCACCCAATGCCGCTCTGCGCAGTCTGGGTGATCAGCCACGGCAGCGACGTCTTCACTGCATCCTGTTTCATGTTGAAATTGATCACCCCGTGCCGCCACAGCAGCATCAGGGTCAACACCCGCTGCGCGCTTGCCGGGCCCTTGAGCTTGCCGGCACCGTCCTGGGCATCGATGTCCCACAGCGCTACTTGCAAGCCCTGGCTATTGAAGAAACCTTGTGCGTCACTGCGGCGCTGGCCATCCGGTGGACGGAACAGCGGCACGTAGTTTTCCGGCAACTTGTTCTTCACCAGATCGGCACTGCGCCGTACCGAATCCTGCCAGTCCTGCCAATGGCTGTGGGAGCGGAACTCCCAGCCCTGGACGCCAACGCACTGCCGGGAAAAGCTCGCCTGCAGACTGCTGACCGAACGGCCAGCGAGTCGTCCCTGAATATCCTTGCCCAGCACAAAGAACGTTGCGCTCAGATTGGACTTGCGCAGGTACTCGGTCAGCCAGTCAGTATTGTCCGGTTGCACGTTGGCGCCGCTGTCGAAGGTCAGCAGAAACAGTCGGTCGTGCATCTCGTCGCCGTTACGCTCGTAGTCGCCGAAACGATCGAACTCATTACTCGTTTGCGGTGACAGCGCGGCCTTGCGCATCAACTCGTCGAGGTACTGCAAATGGAAGATCCGGCTCGGCTCGGCCCACTTGGTGTAATAGCTGTCGTCGCTGACCACGAACTTGGCCGCTTGCTCACGCAGGGTCGGCAGGTCTTCGACGAGGAAGCAGAACGAGGCGTCCTGATCGCAGCTTTGCTGGGCGTAGTTGTAGTTGGCCAGCAAGCGCTGCCAGAGACGTTGGCGCAGCTGATTGACCGCATCGATATTGACCGTACGCAGCCCCAGGCGCTGGGCCAGTGCGGCCTCGTCGATGGATTCGGTACCGAGCAGGCCGCGAGCGAACATGAGGATTTCCGCTCGCGATGCGACGTCGAACAGGGTCGGATTGCCGAGCTGCTCCGGCCAGGTTGTGCGATCCAGCGTCGCCGCCTCACCGGGCGCCGCCACGGCCCCGAAGCTCAGCAGCCACGCGGTAAATAAAAGAACAATGCGCAAAGGGATGTCTCCATAACAAAACCCGCGCGGCACTATATCGCGGGTGGATCAAAAGAAAGATCAAAAGATCGCAGCCTTCGGCAGCTCCTACCTGTCCCCCATTGGATTCATTGCGGTTTCATGTCGTGCGCAATCTGTAGGAGCTGTCGAGCCCCGGCGAGGCTGCGATCTTGTTCCATGGCACCACCGATCACCTATCATGCTCATAGCTGGAGTCAACAAGAACAACCCCCTAGAATCGCCCCCACGATTAAAGGAGACGACTTCATGCTGATGGTGATTTCCCCCGCCAAGACCCTCGACTACGAAACACCGCCGGCGACCCAACGCTTTACCCAGCCGCAGTACCTCGACCATTCGCAGGAACTGATCCAGCAACTGCGCGAACTGAGCCCGGCGCAGATCAGCGAGTTGATGCACGTGTCCGACAAGATCGGTGGCCTCAACGCCGCGCGTTTTGGCAGTTGGACACCCGCTTTCACCCCGGAAAACGCCAAGCAGGCCCTGCTCGCATTCAAGGGCGATGTGTACACCGGCCTGGACGCGCAGTCCTTCAGCGAAGCGCAATTCGATTACGCGCAAAAGCATCTGCGTATGCTCTCCGGCCTTTATGGACTGCTGCGCCCGCTGGACCTGATGCAACCTTATCGTCTGGAGATGGGCACCAAACTGGCCAACGGCCGTGGCAAGGATTTGTACGCGTTCTGGGGCACACGCATCAGCGAATGGCTGAATGAGGCGCTGGCTGAGCAAGGCGATGATGTGCTGCTCAATCTGGCTTCCAACGAGTACTTTTCTGCGGTCAAGCGCAGCGCGTTGAATGCGCGAATCATCAACACGGAGTTCAAGGATCAGAAAAACGGCCAATATAAAATCATCAGTTTCTATGCGAAGAAAGCACGCGGTCTGATGAGTCGTTTTGTGATTCAGGAGCGCATCAACGACCCCGTTCAGCTCAAGCAATTTGACGTGCAGGGCTATCGCTACAGCGCCGAGCAATCGAAACCTGACAATCTTGTGTTTTTGCGCGACCACGCCCCGGAATAAAGCATGCCCAATGCACGACTCTTTCCATACAGAGTCGTGCACCTCGCACGATGTCAGAAATCCCCCGCCACATTTCGCCAGTTTAATGGCGCCAAAAAAATACCCCTGTCTTTTCTAAGATTTCTTTCACTCGACACTCGTCAGTTTTTTCAGTAGTGGCACCTAAATTTTTTTGCAGTAGTGGCACAAAACTATCGAGCACGCTTTTAGCCCCAGAACTAAAGGGCGAAATAGCAAGTGCTATCAATTTGCATCCAGTGCCATCTTTATCAATATTTCAAAAAATTTCGGCTGGCACGATGAGCGGGCTGGAACTATGTCCAAATGCGTTGCTCATACCACCGGTAACGATTCTCGCCGAGTTTGTACGAGATAACTTACGCAGAGCTGATAGCCATGTAACCAAGTTGTCACAGCAACTTGCCTGAGTGACTAACGAGTCTCAAAACAATCGAAGGACAGGAGATACGCACCATTAATATCCCCTACAAAGGCCAAGGCCGCGCCCCTATAAACGTGCTCGCCTGAGCACCTAACTGCTTGATTTAACGGCTCCCTACCGGACGTCGAGCAGGCTACACGACAGCACTAGAGTCTTCCCGCACGGAAGATCGGCTGCATAACAGGGCAAGTCATAACAACAAGGCCTAGTTGCGCACATCTTGAGTGCACTTATTAGACACTCGGAACTTTGTATGCCTGCACACGGCATTGTGGCGCCTGTAAGCCGCACTTCCGAGTGCACTAGTGACCGCTGAACACCATTAACTCCGGCCTTCTAAGGCCTGATATATACAGAGGTAATTGCGATGCGCATCAGCATATTTGGTTTGGGTTACGTTGGCGCAGTATGTGCCGGTTGCCTGTCTGCACGGGGCCATGACGTAGTTGGCGTCGATGTTGCCAAAGACAAGATCGACATGATTAACGCCGGCAAATCGCCGATCGTTGAACCAGGCCTGGGCGAACTGCTGCAGCAGGGTATCCAGACCGGTCGTCTGCGCGGCACGACCAACTTCGCCGAGGCGATTCGTGATACCGACCTGTCGATGATCTGCGTCGGCACGCCGAGCAAAAAGAACGGCGATCTGGAACTGAACTACATCGAGGCCGTGTGCCGCGAGATCGGTTTCGTCCTGCGTGAAAAAACCACCCGCCACACCATCGTCGTGCGCAGCACCGTGTTGCCAGGCACCGTGGCCAACGTGGTCATCCCGATTCTGGAAGACTGCTCCGGCAAGAAAGCCGGCGTCGATTTCGGCGTTGCGGTCAACCCTGAATTCCTGCGTGAATCCACCGCCATCGCTGACTACGATCAGCCACCGATGACCGTTATCGGCGAGTTCGATACCGCGTCGGGCGACGTTCTGCAATCGCTGTACGAAGAACTCGACGCACCGATCATCCGCAAGGACATCGCTGTTGCCGAAATGATCAAGTACACCTGCAACGTCTGGCACGCGACCAAAGTGACCTTCGCCAACGAGATCGGCAACATCGCCAAAGCGGTCGGCGTCGATGGCCGTGAAGTGATGGAAGTGGTCTGCCAGGACAAGACCCTCAACCTGTCCCAGTACTACATGCGCCCAGGCTTCGCCTTCGGCGGCTCGTGCCTGCCAAAAGACGTCCGCGCCCTGACCTACCGCGCCGGTTCGCTGGACGTCGAAGCGCCGCTGCTCAACTCGCTGATGCGCAGTAACGAATCGCAAGTGCAGAACGCTTTCGACATCGTTGAAAGCCATGAAAAGCGCAAAGTCGCCCTGCTCGGTCTGAGCTTCAAGGCCGGCACCGACGACCTGCGCGAAAGCCCGCTGGTCGAACTGGCCGAAATGCTGATCGGCAAGGGTTACGACCTGAGCATCTACGACAGCAACGTCGAGTACGCCCGTGTTCACGGCGCTAACAAAGACTACATCGAGTCGAAAATCCCGCACGTATCGTCCCTGCTCAATTCGGACTTCGATTCGGTGATCGACAACTCCGACGTGATCATCCTCGGCAACCGCGACGAGAAATTCCGTTCGCTGGCTCAGGAAGCGCCGCAGGGCAAGCAAGTCATCGACCTGGTGGGCTTCATGTCCAAGGCCACCAGCGCCGGTAGCCGCACCGAAGGGATCTGCTGGTAAGCAGACATTGCGCGGCACCGCATACCGCGTCGCCGCGCACTGACTGTGTGAACCCGTGGTAGGAGCTGACGAGTGAAACGAGGCTGCGATCTTTACCGGGGTCACTTGAGTCGTGAGTGAACACCCAGAAGATCAAAAGATCGCAGCCTTCGGCAGCTCCTACAGTGGGCCATTGATGAGCCTGCCTTAACCCCATCGGGCCCAGCCCGAGATAGAGACGGATGCAGATTATGCACAGGCTAAAACACGGCCTACTTCAGGCCGCCGGTTGGCTGTTTTACCTAAGTTTGTTGATGGGCCTGGCCTTGATGCTGCCCACGTCCACATTCGACTCCGAGTCGAAGGACTTCATTTTCCTGATTGGCGCCGTGGGTATCTGGCGCTACTCGATGGGTGCAACGCACTTTGTGCGCGGCATGATTTTTCTCTACATCGTCTACCCGCACCTGCGTCGCAAAGTACGCAAGCTGGGTAAAGCGGCCGACCCGTCGCATGTATTTCTGATGGTCACGAGCTTTCGTATTGACGCGCTGACCACCGCGCAGGTCTACAGCTCGGTGATCCGCGAAGCCATCGACTGCGAACTGCCGACCACCATTGTCTGCTCGATCGTGGAAATGTCCGACGAGCTGCTGGTCAAGGCGCTGTGGGCGCGGATGAATCCGCCGGAGCGGGTCAAGCTCGACTTCGTGCGTATTCCCGGTACCGGCAAGCGCGATGGTCTGGCCTTCGGTTTCCGCGCGATCTCCCGTCACCTGCCGGACGACCGTGCAGTAGTGGCCGTGATCGACGGCGACACCGTGCTCGGCGAAGGCGTCGTGCGCAAGACCGTGCCGTGGTTCCAGCTGTTCGGCAACGTCGGCGGCCTGACCACCAACGAATTCTGCGAAGTACGCGGCGGCTACATCATGAGCGAATGGCACAAGCTGCGTTTCGCCCAGCGCCACATCAACATGTGCTCGATGGCCCTGTCCAAGCGCGTACTGACCATGACCGGTCGGATGTCGGTGTTCAAAGCGTCCGTGGTGACCAACCCGGAATTCATCGCCGACGTTGAAAGCGACTCGCTGCAGCACTGGCGTCTGGGCCGCTTCAAGTTCCTGACCGGTGACGACAAGTCGAGCTGGTTCAGCCTGATGCGCCTGGGTTACGACACCTTCTACGTGCCGGACGCCGCGATCAACACCGTTGAGCATCCGCCGGAAAAGAGCTTCATCAAGGCCAGCCGCAAGCTGATGTTCCGCTGGTACGGCAACAACCTGCGCCAGAACTCCCGTGCACTGGGTCTGGGTATCCGCCGCCTCGGCGTATTCACTTCGGTGGTGCTGTTCGACCAGCGCGTGTCGATGTGGACCTCGCTGCTCGGCCTGACCGTCGCACTGATCGCCAGCTTCAAGTACGGCACCGCGTTCATCCTCGTGTACCTGCTGTGGATCGGCATCACCCGCCTGATCCTGACGCTGTTGCTGTCGTGTTCCGGTCACCGTATCGGCCCTGCTTACCCGGCGATTCTGTATTACAACCAGATCGTTGGCGCCCTGGTGAAGATCTACGTGTTCTTCCGCCTCGACCAACAATCCTGGACTCGCCAGCCCACATCCCTGACCCGTGATCTCGCCAGCTTTCAACGTTGGTTCAACACCTGGTCGTCTCGGACCATGACCTTCTCCGCCGGCAGCATTTTTGTCGCCGTGCTGCTGATGATGGTCTGACCCGCTCCTATTGAATTAACAAGGAAATCGCCCCTATGAATACCGCCGTCAACGTCAACGTAGTGCATGAATCCGAAGCCCAGCGCCAGCACGCTCGCGTGAAAATCCCGGCCAAGCTGCGTTTCTTCGGCCCTGACCGGACTCCGGTCGAAGCGCGGGTATTGGACCTGTCGGCTGGCGGTCTGGCGTTCAACGCCGGGCAGATGCCGCTGACCATCGGCGAGGTGTATAAGGCGCGTCTGCAATTTGTCATCGACAACCTCGGCCTGGCCATGGACGTTGAACTGCAGGTGCGTTCCTTCGATCGCGCCACTGGCCGCGCCGGTTGCCAGTTCCAGAACCTCGAGCCGCAGGACATTTCCACCCTGCGCCACTTGATCACCTCGCACCTGGCCGGCGACATCGTCAGCATCGGCGAAGTGCTGGCGACCCTGCAGCGCGACAACTTCACCAAGGCGCGCAAGAACAAGAGCAACGACACCGGCATGACCGCGTTCGGCCGTCTGAAAGCCGTGACGTTCAGCGCCGGCATCTTTGCTGTTGGCCTGGTCGCTGCCGGTTTCATCTTCAAGTCGGTGTACGGCATGTACTTCGTCAGCCACGCGCAGGCCGGTCTGGTCAGCGTGCCGGGGATGAACATCACCATGCCGCGCGATGGCACCGTGCAGAGCCTGGTCAAGTCCGACGGTGTTGCCGCCAAAGGCGCCCCGCTGGCGACTTTCAGCACCAGCATGCTCGACGTGCTCAAGGGTCATCTGGCCGAAGACCAACTGGCCCCGGCCAAGGTTGAAGAACTGTTCGGCAAGCAAATGACCGGCACCCTGACCTCGCCGTGCGACTGCACCGTGGCCCAGCAACTGGTCGCCGACGGTCAGTACGCGAGCAAGGGTGACGTGATCTTCCAATTGGTGCCGCGCAACACCCAGGCCACCGTTGATGCACGCTTCTCCTATCGCCAGTTCGGCGATGTGCGTCCGGGTACGCCAGTGAGCTTCCAGATCGCCGGCGAAGACAAGACCCGCACCGGCAAGATCGTCAGCAGCACCAGCCTGAAGAGCGCCGACCTGTCCTCCGACATCCGCGTGCAGATCCAGCCTGACGAGCCGCTGGACAGCAGCTTCGCCGGCCGCCCGGTGGAAGTGAACAGCGACCGTGGCCCGAACCTGAACTGGCTGATCGACAAAGCCATGGCTGCCGGTCTTTAAGTCGAGGACATGCCTGTGACTACTCCAACTGTCTCGAACACGCCGCAGCCCTTGTGGGAGCGGGCTTGCTCGCGAATGCGGTTCAACATTCAAAATCAGTATGGGCTGACACACCGCCTTCGCGAGCACGCCCGCTCCCACATGGGGCCTCTGTGTGCAGTTGCATTGGCAGTTTCTCTGGCCGGTTGCGCCGGGCTGCCCGATCAACGTCTGGCCAATGAAGCGCTCAAGCGTGGCGACACCGCCACCGCTGCGCAGAATTACCAGCAACTGGCCGATCTGGGTTACAGCGAGGCGCAAGTCGGCCTGGCCGATATCCAGGTCGACAGCCGCGACCCGGCGCAGATGAAACAGGCCGAAGCGACCTATCGCGCAGCGGCCAGCGTGTCGCCGCGCGCCCAGGCCCGTCTTGGTCGTCTTCTGGTGGCCAAACCAGGCTCCACCGAAGCCGAGCATCACGAAGCCGAAACCCTGCTGAAAAAAGCCGCCGCCAATGGCGAAGGCAACACGTTGATCCCGCTGGCGATGCTGTACCTGCAATACCCGCACAGCTTTCCGAACATCAACGCCCAGCAGCAGATCGATCAGTGGCGCAAATCCGGCTACCCGGAAGCCGGTCTGGCGCAGGTGCTGCTGTATCGCACCCAGGGCACTTACGACCAGCATCTGGATGACGTGGAAAAGATCTGCAAGGCCGCGCTCAACACCACCGACATCTGCTACGTCGAGCTGGCCACCGTTTACCAGAAACGCGGCCAGCCGGAACTACAAGCCGAGCTGATCAAGCAGATGCAGGCCGGTTACAGCCGTGGCACCGTCACCGCACAGCGCGTTGATTCGGTCGCCCGTGTGCTGGCCGACTCGACCCTGGGCAAGACTGACGAGAAAACCGCGCAGTCGCTGCTCGAGCCGATCGCTCCGGGCTACCCGGCGGCGTGGGTCAGCCTTGCACAACTGCTCTACGACTTCCCGGAACTGGGCGACGTCGATCAGATGATGAAGTACCTGGACAACGGCCGCGCCGCCGACCAGCCACGCGCCGAGCTTTTGCTGGGCAAGGTCTACTACGAAGGCAAACTGGTCCCGGCCGACGCGAAAGTCGCCGAGGAACATTTCCAGAAAGCCGTTGGTCGTGAAGTCGCCGCCGATTACTACCTCGGCCAGATCTATCGCCGTGGCTACCTGGGCAAGGTCTATCCGCAGAAGGCCCTCGACCATTTGCTGACCGCTGCGCGCAACGGTCAGAACAGTGCCGACTTCGCCATCGCCCAACTGTTCTCCCAAGGCAAGGGCACCAAGCCCGATCCGCTGAACGCTTACGTATTCAGCCAACTGGCCAAGGCCCAGAACACTCCGCAAGCCGACGAACTGGCAGCGACCCTCGAGGCGCAATTGCCGCCCGAGCGTCTGCCCGAAGCCCGCCGCCTGTTGCAACAGGAACAGGCCAGCCGTGGCGCCCTGAACTCGAACACGCTGCAACTGCACGCCCTGCAAGAAGAAGACGGCGAGGAAAAACTATGAAGCTGAACCCATTCGTGAAGGCCGGTATTGGCCTCACCTTCGCGCTGCTCTGGTCTTGCCCGACACTGGCTGCGATGACTGAAAGCAAGAACTTCGGTCTGGATGTCAAACTCACCGGCCAGTCCGAAGACGACCGTGACCTCGGCACCGCCGGTGGCGGCGACGTCAACGGCGTGGGCCTCGACCTGCGTCCGTGGATCTACGGCGAAAGCGGCGCGTGGAGCGCTTATGCGATGGGTCAGGCCGTAACCTCGACCGATATCATCGAGACCGACACCCTGCAGCAATCGGACGGCGAACAGACCACCGACAGCGGCGATCGCGAAACCAAGAAAAACTACCTGGCGATGCGTGAATTCTGGGTCGGCTACAGCGGCTTCACGCCCTACCCTGGCGAGATTCTCAAGTTCGGTCGTCAGCGTCTGCGCAATGACGATGGTCAATGGCGCGACACCAACATCGAAGCGTTGAACTGGACCTTCGACACTACCCTGCTGCGGGCCAATGCCGGTGTTGCCGAGCGCTTCAGCGAATACCGCACCGACCTGAAAGAGCTGGCGCCCAAAGACAAGGATCGCCTGCACGCCTACGCCGACGCCGCTTACCAGTGGACGCCGGGCCAGTGGGTCGGCATTCGCGGTCATCACACCCACGATGACGGCAAACTCGATTACGCCGAGCCGGGTGTTCCGCGCGACTCGCTGGACAAGACCGAGAACGGTGACATCAGCTGGATCGGCCTGACCGCCGACAGCGACGCCTACAACTGGCGCAACACCAACACCGTCAACTACTGGGGCAGCATCACCGGCATGAGCGGCGACCGCGACACGGTCAACGCGCTGAATGCCGATGGCACGCGCCCGACACAAGCCAAACGCAGCGATGACATCAGCGGCTGGGCAGCCGATATCGGCGTGCGTCTGCGCCTCGATCCGCAATGGCAGGTCGGCGGTGCCTACGCCCGCGCCAGTGCCGATTACGAGCAGAACGGTCTGGAGAGCAACCGCTCCAACTACACCGGTACCCGCTCGCGCGTGCACCGTTTCGGTGAAGCGTTCCGTGGCGAAATGAACAACATGCAGACCGCCACACTCTTCGGCTCATGGATGGTCAACGACGAGTACGACGCCAGCCTGATCTACCACAAGTTCTGGCGTGTCGACGGCAACAAGCCGGTCGGCAGCAACGGTATCAACGCGGTGGAAAACAACACCGACGACGTCACCGGCGCCATCCTCTCCAGCACCTCACTGCCGCTTGAAGATGGCAACAAGGACCTGGGTCAGGAAATGGACCTGGTCGTCACCAAGTACTTCAAGCAAGGCCTGTTGCCGGCGGCATTGAGCCAGTCGATCGACGAGCCTTCGGCACTGGTGCGTTTCCGTGGCGGTGTGTTCAAACCGGGCGATGCCTATGGCAGCCAGGTTGATTCGTACATGCACCGCGCATTCATCGACGTGATCTGGCGCTTCTGATGCAAACCGCCAAGGGAGTGCCCGACATGATCAGCACCAGAACAGGCTCACTCAGCCTGCTGGCCGGCGCGATGCTGCTGGCCAGCGCCGGCGCCTTCGCCAATGTTGAACCGGCGAAACCTGCGACCGTAGCCAAGGAACTGCAACAGGCCAAGACCTACACCGTCAGCAGCGCGCCAACCGACGCGCTGCAACTGGCCAAGCCGACACTGCCCGACCTGTCCGGCTTCACCGCCGAAGCCGCTGCCGCGAAGATCGTGCGCAGCAAGCCGGGCAAGATCAGCGTGCGCCGGATGATGCAGGAAAACGCCCTGAAGGACTTCATCGGCGGCGATAACAAGATGGCCGAATGGGTGGTGCGTCAGCACGGCATTCCGCAAGCGATCTTCATCGACGACGGCTACATGAACCTCAAGGATCTGGCGAAGAAACTGCCCAAGCAGTATTTCAGCGAGACCGCTCCGGGCGTGTACCTAGCTAAATTGCCGATCGTGGTCGGCGAGAAAGGCACCCTCGAAATCGACGGTCAGACCCAGGAACTGCGCCTGTCGCAAGAGGCCGGTTCGTTCCTGGTCAACGACGGCAAACTGTTCGTGCGTGACACCAAAGTCACTGGCTGGCGCGAGAAGGACAACGGCCCGGCAACCTTCCGTTCGCCGAAGGAATTCCGTCCGTTCCTGCTCGCCTGGGGTGGCACCGAGACCTACATCGTCAACAGCAAAATGGCCAGTTTCGGTTACGCCAACAGTAAGTCGTACGGGGTGAGTATTTCCCAGTACACGCCGAACATGGCGAAGGTGCTCAAGCGTCCTGAGCCGACCGGCTGGATCGTCGGCTCCGAGTTCTCGGACATGTGGTACGGCTTCTACTGCTACGAAACCAGCGACTTTGTGGTCAAGGGCAACACCTACAAAGACAACATCGTCTACGGCATCGACCCGCATGACCGTTCGCATCGGCTGATCATTGCCGAGAACACCGTGTACGGCACGAAGAAGAAGCACGGGATCATTATTTCCCGTGAGGTCAACGACAGCTTCATCTTCAACAACAAGAGTTTCGACAACAAGTTGTCGGGCCTGGTGATCGACCGGAACAGCATCAACAACATCATTGCCTACAACGAGATCTACAAGAACCACACCGACGGCATCACGCTCTATGAGTCTGCCGACAACCTGTTGTGGGGCAACAAGGTCATCAGCAACCGGCGCCACGGCATTCGTATTCGTAACAGCGTAAACATCCGCCTCTACGAAAACGTTGCCATGACCAACGGCCTGACCGGCATTTACGGCCACATCAAAGACCTGACCGACACCGACCGCGACATAAAGCTCGACCCGTTCGACGCGCAGGTCTCGCTGATCGTCGTCGGCGGCGAACTGGCAGCCAATGGCAGCGGCCCGCTGTCGATCGACTCGCCGTTGAGTGTCGAGCTGTATCGCGTGTCGATGCTGGCGCCGACCAAGTCCAGCGGCATCAGCTTCAACGGCATCCTCGGCGAGCGCCAGGATGAAATTCTCGATCTGTTGGTGCGCCAGCAGAAAGCCGTGCTGATCGACCCTGTCGAACGCCAGACCGAAATGCAGGACTGAGGATAATTTTTATGCACCCACACATGATCAAACTGCTCAGCCTCTCGGCCCTGACCCTCGGCATTCTCGCTGCCGGCAACGCCCGCGCCGACGCTGAAGGCGCAAGCGCCACGCCACCGAAGTTCACCGCCGAGCCATGCTGCAACCTGTGCCCGGCTGCGCATGACGCGAAGAACTACACCACGCGTTATCAGCAGAACTTCACCACGCTGGTGCAGGCTCAGGGCGACTGGCTGTTCCGTACCCAGGAAGACCTGCGCACCGAGTTCAACACCACACCGGCCGGCTACAAGCGCTTGCAGCAGTTGCACGATGCGTTCAAGAGCAAAGGCGTGGAACTTGTGATCGTTTACCAGCCGACCCGTGGCCTGGTGAACCGCAACAAGCTCAACCCGCAGGAAAAAGCCGCGTTCGATTACGAGAAAGCGCTGGGCAACTACAAGACCATGCTCGGCCGTTTCGCCAAGATGGGTTACGTGGTCCCGGATCTGTCGCCACTGACCAACGAATCGCTGCCGGACACCCTGCCCGCCCACGATTTCTACTTCCGTGGCGACCAGCACTGGACGCCGTACGGTGCCCAGCGCACGGCCAAAATTGTTGCCGAGAAGGTCAAGCAGATCCCGGCCTTTGCCGACATTCCCAAGCGTGAATTCGAGACCAAGCGCTCCGGACGCATGGGCAAGACCGGCACCCTGCACAACATGGCCGGGCAGCTGTGCGGCACCAGCTACGCGATCCAGTACATGGACCAGTTCACCACCGAGCCGAAAGGCGAAGCTGGCGACGGCGACCTGTTCGGCGACTCCGGCAATCCGCAGATCACTCTGGTCGGCACCTCGCACAGCGGCAAGAACTACAACTTCGCCGGTTTCCTCGAAGAAGCCATCGGCGCCGACATTCTCAACGTGGCCTTCCCCGGCGGCGGTTTCGAAGGTTCGATGCTGCAATATCTGGGCAGCGAAGAATTCCAGAAGACCCCGCCGAAGATTCTCATCTGGGAATTCTCGCCGCTGTATCGCCTCGACCAGGAAACCATCTATCGCCAGATGATGGCGCTGCTCGATAACGGCTGCGAAGGCAAAGACGCGCAGATGACCGGCAGCGCCACGCTGAAGCCGGGCAGCAAACAGGAACTGCTGGTCAACAGCAAGAACCTGAACCTGCAGAACGCCAACCATCAGGTCGACATCCGCTTCGCCGACACCTCGGTGAAAACCCTGCAAGCCACCCTCTGGTACATGAACGGTCGCCACGAGGACATCAAGATAGAGAAACCGGAAACCTCCGACACCGACGGTCGTTTCGCCTTTGAGCTGCGCACGGACGAAGACTGGGCCTCGCAAAATTTGCTGGCCGTGGAAGTCCAAGGCCCCGAAGCCGGTCCTGGCGCCGCGCCACAAAAAGTCGAAGCGAAAATCTGCAAACGCAACGTATTCCCGGGCGCCGGTCAACAGACCGCGCAGCTTGGGCAATGAGGTCTGCTATGCGAAATCGAACGATCAAACACCTGCTCGCGCCTTCCCTGCTGACCCTGGCGATGTTCGCCGGGGCGACTCAGGCCGCCGCGCCACTGCGTCCGCCACAGGGCTACTTCGCCCCGGTGGATAAATTCAAGAGCGGCGACAAAAGCGACGGTTGCGATGCGATGCCGGCGCCGTACACCGGCCCGCTGCAATTTCGCAGCAAATACGAAGGTTCGGACAAGGCCCGCGCGACACTGAACGTCAAGTCGGAACAAGCCTTTCGCGACACCACCAAAGACATCACCACGCTGGAACGCGGCACCGCCAAGCGCGTCATGCAGTTCATGCGCGACGGTCGTGCGGAGCAGCTCGAATGCACGCTCAACTGGCTGACCGCGTGGGCCAAGGCCGATGCGTTGATGTCCAAAGACTTCAACCACACCGGCAAGTCGATGCGCAAATGGGCGCTGGGCAGCATGGCGTCTTCGTACATTCGCCTGAAGTTCTCCGACTCGCATCCACTCGCGCAGCATCAGCAGGAAGCGCAGTTGATCGAGGCGTGGTTCAGCAAAATGGCCGATCAGGTGGTCAGCGACTGGGACAACCTGCCGCTGGAAAAAACCAACAACCACTCGTACTGGGCCGCCTGGTCGGTGATGGCCACCGCCGTCGCCACCAACCGCCGCGACCTGTTCGACTGGGCCGTGAAGGAATACAAGGTCGGCGTCAATCAAGTCGATGCCGACGGTTTCCTGCCTAACGAACTCAAGCGCCAGCAACGCGCCCTCGCCTATCACAACTACGCCCTGCCGCCGCTGGCGATGATCGCCAGTTTCGCCCAGGTCAACGGTGTCGATCTGCGTCAGGAAAACAACGGCGCGCTCAAGCGTCTCGGTGATCGTGTGTTGTCCGGGGTGAAAGACCCGGATGAATTCGAGGAAAAGAACGGCAAAGAGCAGGACATGACCGATCTGAAAGAGGACATGAAATTCGCCTGGCTCGAACCGTTTTGCACGCTCTACACCTGCGCTCCTGATGTGATTGAGAAGAAGCGCGACATGCAACCGTTCAAGACTTTCCGTCTTGGCGGCGACCTGACCAAGGTCTACGACCCGTCGCATGAAAAGGGCAATAAAGGTTCGTAAGGCCAGACGCAAAACCCTGTAGGAGCTGCCGAAGGCTGCGATCTTTTGATCTGGCTTTTGAAGATCAGGATCAAAAGATCGCAGCCTTCGGCAGCTCCTACAGGGATCGGTGTCAGGTTTGAGATTTTTGAGTTGACCCTCCGGTTTTACGTGGGGGGTTTGGGGGGGCTTTGGCCCTTGACTGTTGGTTCAAACATGGAGAGATCGGGATGGTATTTTCATCCAACGTGTTCCTGTTTCTGTTCTTGCCGATCTTTCTCGGCTTGTACTACTTGAGCGGGCAACGCTATCGCAACCTGCTGCTGCTGATCGCCAGCTACGTGTTCTACGCCTGGTGGCGTGTGGACTTCCTCGCGCTGTTCGCAGCCGTCACGCTGTGGAACTACTGGATCGGCCTGAAAGTCGGTGCCGCCGGCGTCAGGACCAAACCGGCCCAGCGCTGGCTGCTGCTCGGCGTGGCCGTCGACCTGTGCATCCTGGGCTACTTCAAGTACGCCAACTTCGGTGTCGACAGCATCAACGCGATGATGACGTCGGTGGGTCTTGAGCCGTTCATCCTCACGCACGTGCTGCTGCCGATCGGTATTTCGTTCTACATCTTCGAATCGATCAGCTACATCATCGACGTTTACCGTGGTGACACCCCGGCGACGCGTAACCTGATCGACTTCGCAGCGTTCGTGGCGATCTTCCCGCACCTGATTGCCGGCCCGGTGCTGCGCTTCCGCGACCTGGCCGACCAGTTCAACAACCGCACGCACACCCTCGACAAGTTCTCCGAGGGCTGCACGCGGTTCATGCAGGGTTTCATCAAGAAAGTCTTCATCGCCGACACCCTCGCCGTTGTTGCGGACCACTGCTTCGCCCTGCAAAACCCGACCACGGGCGATGCCTGGCTCGGCGCGCTGGCGTACACCGCGCAGCTGTACTTCGACTTCTCCGGTTACAGCGACATGGCCATCGGCCTGGGCTTGATGATGGGTTTCCGCTTCATGGAAAACTTCAAGCAGCCGTACATCAGCCAGTCGATCACCGAGTTCTGGCGCCGCTGGCACATCAGCCTCTCCACCTGGCTGCGTGACTATCTGTACATCACCCTCGGCGGTAACCGTAAAGGCACGCTGATGACCTATCGCAACCTGTTCCTGACCATGCTCCTGGGTGGTCTGTGGCACGGCGCGAACATCACTTACATCATCTGGGGCGCCTGGCACGGCATGTGGCTGGCGATCGAAAAAATGCTCGGCCTGAACACTTCGCCGCGCAGCCTCAACCCGATCCGCTGGGCACTGACTTTCCTGCTGGTAGTGATGGGCTGGGTGATCTTCCGTGCCGAGAACCTGCACGTTGCCGGGCGCATGTACGGCGCGATGTTCAGCTTCGGTGACTGGTCGCTGTCGGAACTCAATCAGGCCAGCCTCACCGGTCTGCAAGTGGCGACTCTGGTGGTGGCTTACGTGACCCTGGCGTTCTTCGGCCTGCGTGATCTGTACACCAATCAGCCGCCAGCCAAGACCAAACCGGAAGTCAACGTCGAGGCCGATGGTCCTGCCACGGCGACGCCGGGAATGATCAAGGCAGCACCTGGGGAAAATCCGGCGAGCATCCACGAACCTGGCTACACCGTCGGCGTCGAAGCCCAGGTGCAACCGGCTTACTGGACCGCTGACTGGTCGCGCTACGTGATGCGCGGGCTGATCCTGCTGCTGTTCATCGCCTCGATTCTCAAACTCTCGGCGCAAAGCTTCTCGCCGTTCCTTTACTTCCAGTTCTGAGGGATCTGACATGACCCGCTCATTACGCATCTTCTACATCGCCCTGTTCCTGGTGACGTTGTTGGTCCTCGGTCTGTGGTCGATTCGCAGCTTCTTCGGCTTCAGCACCAACGCCGACGCGACGGTGCTCAATGGCCGCTGGACCAAGGCGGTGGAAACCCACTACGACGATGAATTCCCGATCAAGCGTCTGGGCACCAACCTCTGGGCCGCGCTGGATTTCAAACTGTTCAACGAAGGTCGTCCGGGCGTCGTGCTCGGCCGCGACCAGTGGCTGTACAGCGACGAGGAATTCAACCCGATCGTCAATGAAGAGCAGAACCTGCAAGGCAACTACGCGCTGGTCGAAGGCGTGCGCCAGACCCTGAAAGAAAAAGGCGTGAAACTGGTCATGGCGATCGTTCCAGCCAAGGTGCGTCTGTACCCGGAGCATCTGGATGAAGTGAAGCCTTCGAGCATTCACCAGAACCTGTATCAGGATTTCCACGCCCGTGTCGCGGCCGACAAGATCCTCGCCCCTGACCTGCTCGGCCCGCTGCAACAGGCCAAGCAGAACGGTCAGCAAGTGTTCCTGCGCACCGACACCCACTGGACGCCGGAAGGCGCCGAAATCGCCGCCAACACCCTGGCCAAAACCATTGCCGAGAAATTCCCGCTCAGCGGCGAGCCACAGCGCTTCGTTACCACGCCAGCAGAGAAGGTCACGCACAAGGGCGATCTGCGTCTGTTCCTGCCGCTCGATCCGCTGTTCGAAAACATGATGCCGGCGCCTGAGCCACTGCTCAAACGCAACACCGTGGCCGCCGAGCAACCTGCCGGTGACGACGCCCTGTTCGCCAACAGCGAAGTACCGGTCGCACTGATCGGCACCAGCTACAGCGCCAACCCGAACTGGAACTTCGTCGGTGCGCTCAAACAAGCGCTGCACAGCGACGTGGTCAATTACGCCGAAGACGGCCATGGCCCGATCCTGCCGATGCTCAGCTACCTGAAAAGCGATGACTTCAAGAACAGCCCGCCACAGGTGCTGATCTGGGAGTTTCCTGAACGATATCTGCCTGTGAACAACGAAATCGGCGACGCCGACCCGCAGTGGGTCGCAGAGCTCAAACAAGCCGGCGCCCGCCAACAAAACGTAGCCATCAACACTAAATCCGAGACGCCCGATCGGGCGCAAAACTGAAAGAGAGGTACACCATGACTTTCACTACTACTCCTCGTCGTCTCGCAAAACGCATTGCACTGGTTGCAGGTCTGAGCGTGCTGTCGGTTCAAGCTTTCGCCGGTGGCGACGCTGCGCTGTACGGTCCGACCGCACCGAAAGGCTCGACCTTCGTGCGCGTCTATAACGCCAGCAACGCTGAAGTCAGCGCCACCGTCGGCAGCACCAACCTGAGCGACATCGCGCCACTGGCCAGCAGCGATTTCAGCTTCATGCCGGGCGGCGACTACAGCGCCAAAGTCGGCAGCCAGACCCTGCCGGTGAAACTGGCTGGTGACCACTACTACACCCTGGTCAACAACGCTTCCGGCGCGCCACAACTGATCGAAGAGCCGCCGTTCAAGAACAAGCAGAAGTCCCTGGTTCGTGTACAGAACCTCAGCGACAAACCGCTGACCCTGAAGACCGCTGACGGCAAGACCGAAGTGGTGCCGAACGTGGCCGCCAAGGGCCGTGGCGAACGTGAAATCAACCCGGTGAAAGTCAGCCTGGCACTGTACGAAGGCGACAAGAAAGTCGGCGACGTGAAACCAGTCGCCCTGGAGCGCGGTGAGGCAGCGGTGCTGTACGTCACCGGCAACGGCAGCAACCTGTCGCCAGTCTGGGTGAAACGCCCAGTGTCGACTCGCTAACCAATTTTCCACAGAGACGCTGATCCCTGTAGGAGCTGTCGAGTGAAACGAGGCTGCGATCTTTTGATTTTGAAGATCAAGATCAACAGATCGCAGCCTTCGGCAGCTCCTACAGGTGACCCCACCCGCCTCTGGGTACGAGACAAAAACAAGAGTGAAACGACACAACGTTCGTTGCTCTAACCAAATTGATTTTATGGAGTAAACATTATGATTCCGGTGATCTTGTCAGGTGGTAGCGGTTCGCGTCTGTGGCCTCTTTCGCGCAAGCAATTCCCCAAGCAATTCCTCGCTCTGACCGGCGAACACACCCTGTTCCAACAAACCCTCGAACGCCTGGTGTTCGAAGGCATGGACACGCCGATCGTGGTCTGCAACAAAGAGCACCGTTTCATCGTCAACGAGCAACTGGCCGCTCGCAAACTCGAATGCCAGCGCATCCTGATGGAACCTTTTGGTCGCAACACCGCGCCGGCCGTGGCGCTGACCGCGATGATGCTGGTCAATGAAGGCCGTGACGAGTTGATGCTGGTGCTGCCGGCCGACCACGTGCTGGAAGACCAGAAAGCCCTGCAACGCGCCCTCGCCCTGGCCACCGTTGCCGCTGAAAATGGCGAAATGGTGCTGTTCGGCGTGCCGGCGACCAAACCGGAAACCGGTTACGGCTACATCAAATCCACGGGCGATTCGCTGCTGCCGGAAGGCGTCAGCCGCGTCTCGCACTTCGTCGAAAAACCTGACGTCAAGCGCGCCACCGAATACGTCGAGTCCGGCGGTTACTACTGGAACAGCGGCATGTTCCTGTTCCGCGCCAGCCGCTTCCTCGAAGAGCTGAAAAAGCACGATCCGGACATCTATGACACTTGCCTGTTGACCCTTGAGCGCAGCCAGCAGGATGCCGACACCGTCACTCTGGACGAAGCCACTTTCGCCTGCTGCCCGGACAACTCCATCGATTACTCGGTGATGGAAAAAACCCAGCGCGCCTGCGTCGTGCCACTGAGCGCCGGCTGGAGCGATGTCGGCTGCTGGTCGTCGCTGTGGGAAGTCAACGAGAAAGACGCCAACGGCAACGTCAGCAAAGGCGACGTGGTCATTCAGGACAGCAAGAACTGCATGATCCACGGCAACGGCAAACTGGTCTCGGTGATCGGTCTGGAAAACATCGTCGTGGTCGAAACCAAAGACGCCATGATGATCGCTCACAAGGACAAGGTTCAGGGCGTCAAGCAGATGGTCAACACGCTCAACGAGCAGGGCCGCAGCGAAACCCAGAACCATTGCGAAGTCTATCGTCCGTGGGGCTCCTACGATTCGGTGGACATGGGCGGGCGCTTCCAGGTCAAGCACATCTCGGTCAAGCCGGGCGCATGCCTGTCGCTGCAGATGCACCACCACCGCGCCGAACACTGGATCGTGGTCAGCGGCACCGCTGAAGTGACCTGCGACGAGAACGTGTTCCTGCTCACCGAAAACCAGTCGACCTACATCCCGATCGCCTCGGTGCATCGCCTGCGCAACCCGGGCAAGATCCCGCTGGAAATCATCGAAGTGCAATCGGGTTCGTACCTGGGTGAAGACGATATCGAACGCTTTGAAGATATCTACGGCCGCTCCACCCCGATCGAACGCGGCGTATCAGTGAAAACCATCGCGCAGTGATCGCTCGCTGAAACAAGAAGCCCTCGTCCAGCCCGTTGCGTCCCCTATCCGCAGCGGGTTGGGCGGGGGCTTTTTTTGTCCTGATTCTGTATTGCCTGTAATGGCCTGCTCGCGAAAAGGCCGGGTCAGCTCCCCAAGTCCCGATGCCCATCGCCAACCTCCCCCACGCTTAGGTAGGATGCCTCTCTGTCTCTGCGAGGTTATCCGACATGTTCATCGGCATTCTGCTGGTCATCACCTGGCTGATCCTGCTGCTGCGCTACCCGGCCAAAGCGCTGCCGGTATCGGTGGCCGCTGCCATCGGCCTGGGCTTCGTGGCCATGTGGGTGGTGTGGCTGGACAATCGCGAGATCAAGCAACTGGCGCGTCTGGAACTGCGCATTGCCTACGCTCCCGAACACTGCCCGGCCGATCGTCCGCTGCAATTGAAAATGAACAACGGCAACGATGTGCCGCTGACCGAGCTGCGCTGGCGCATCGCCGCCTACGCGCCGGGCGATACGGTCAACCTGGCCGACAATCAATACACTGCCCCTCGCTATCGTGGCCCCGGCGAACTGCAGGCCGGCGCGACCTGGGAAGATTGCCTGCCACTGCCGCCGCTGCGCCCCGGTTATCGCCCGCAAACCCTGGAGTTTCGCGCCGAGCACTTGCAGGGCAGTTTCTCTGACTGATCCCCTCCCCCTACTTTTTGCACAAGGAATGCGCCATGCCCGTTGCGTTGATTACCGGTTGTTCCAGCGGCATCGGCCGCGCCCTCGCCGATGCGTTCAAAGCAGCCGGCTACGAAGTCTGGGCCAGCGCACGCAAAACTGAAGACGTCGCTGCGCTCAGCGCCGCCGGTTTCACCGCGATTCAGCTGGACGTCAACAATGGCGCCGCGCTAGAGCAACTCGCCGAGCGCCTGAACCAGCAACACGGCGGCCTCGATGTGCTGATCAACAACGCCGGTTACGGCGCGATGGGGCCGTTGCTCGATGGCGGTGTCGCGGCCATGCAGCGCCAGTTCGAAACCAATGTGTTTTCGATCGTCGGTGTCACCCGCGCGCTGTTCCCGGTGCTGCGGCGGGCCAAAGGATTGGTCGTGAATATTGGCAGCGTGTCCGGTGTTTTGGTCACGCCCTTTGCCGGTGCCTATTGCGCGTCGAAAGCGGCGGTGCATGCCTTGAGCGATGCACTGCGCATGGAACTGGCACCGTTTGGCATTCGTGTGATGGAAGTGCAGCCGGGGGCGATTCAATCAAGCTTCGCCAAAAATGCCGGGCATGAAGCCGAGCAACTGATCAACGAGCAATCGCCGTGGTTTCCCCTGCGTGAAGGCATTCGCGCACGGGCCAAGGCCTCGCAGGACAAGCCGACCCCTGCCGTAGAGTTTGCCGCTGAGCTGCTGAAGGCCGTGCAGCAGAGCAAACCGCCGCGGTTGATCCGCGTCGGCAACGGCAGCCGGGCGTTGCCGTTGTTGGCGACGTTGTTGCCCAAAGGACTACTTGAATGGACCTTGACGAAACGCTTCGGCCTGCGCGCAAAGCTCTAGGAAAAGATCGCTCCCACGCTCTGCGTGGTAGCGCGATGCCCGGGACGCTCTGCGTCCCAATTCGTGACGCAGAGCGTCACAGGCTGCATTCCCACGCGGAGCGTGGGAACGATCAATCTTCAGCGCGCCGGAGATTCAGCTTAGGAGCGAGCCTGCTCGCGATTCAGGCGACCCGGTCTTTCAGAGATCCGCAGTAGCCTGATTCACCACCACCGTACAAGTAATCCCCGCCGCCAGCAAAACGCCCTCTGGCACTTCATCAATGTGAATCCTTACCGGCACCCGCTGCGCCAACCGCACCCAGTTGAACGTCGGGTTCACATCCGCAATCAGTTCGCGGCTTTCCGGGTTGTCGCGGTCGTAAATACCGCGCGAAATACTTTCGACATGGCCCCTGAGCACTTCGCCGCTCATCAATTGCATGTCGGCTTTGTCACCGACTTTGACGTGAGGCAGTTTGGTCTCTTCGAAGAAGCCGTATACCCAGAACGAGTTCATGTCGACCACCGCCATTTTCGCCTCGCCGATGCGCGCGTAGTCGCCGCGATGCACGTTGAGGTTGGTCACATAACCGTCCACCGCGGCGCGCACTTCGGTGCGTTTGAGGTTGAGCTCGGCCGCTTCCAGTTGCGCCTGGGCATGTTGGTAGTCGGCCAGCGCGGCGTCGGCGATGTTGCTGGCGTCGTCGCGGTTTTCCCTGGAGATCACCAGATTGTCGAGGTCGGCGCGGCGATGGGCGTTGAGCTTGCGCATCTCCCAGGTCGACTTGCGCGAAGCCACCAGCGACTGCGCCTGTTTGACCGCAATGCGATAGTGCTCGGGGTCAATGCGCATCAGCAGATCGCCCCTCTTCACCAACTGATTGTCACGCACCGGCACTTCGACCACTTCGCCGGTGACGTCGGCGGCGACGTTGATGATGTCGGCACGCACGCGGCCATCGCGGGTCCAGGGCGTGTTCATGTAGTGCTCCCACAAGGTGCGGCCGATCCACAGCGCCAGAGCCAGTACCAACAGGGTCGCGAGCAGGCTGAAAAACTTTTTCATCAGAGCCTTCTATAGAGACAGAGAGTCAACGGTAGACAGTCAGCGCCATGGCGCCGAACAGACAGGTAAACAGGCTCAGACGCAGCAACGCCGGGTGCCAGAAAAAGCGGTACAGATCGAACCCCGAGAGAAAACGGTCCAGCGCCCAGGCCAACCCCGCAGCGACAAAGAACATCAGGGTCATGGTCGGCATGTACACGCCGTGGAAGGCGATTTCACGAGGCATGGGCAAGTCCTTCGGAGCTGGCAGAAGCGAATTCGGCGAGCGGTGATTGCGGGTCGAGCAGCGAGGTGCGGATGAAGTGCAAATAGCTTTTCACCCGCCGCAACGCAGAGGTATCGAAGTGCGGAGCGAACGGCTCATCGGTGGCGGCGACGCGGCTGATCGCGTGATCGACCGCGACCAGTGCGCGCTCCAGATTGCTCGCGTTCGGCTGCAGGAACAGGCGCACCAGCGCGCGGCCCATCACCCGAATGGCCTGGCGCCACGGCTGCGATTCGGCATACGCCGGGTGTACCGGCAGGATCGCCTGCTCCTTGCGCAATTCGATGATCGCGTGGCCGACCTCAAGCACCACAAACATCCAGCGCAACAAGCGCTTCTGCACTTTGGGTTGTCCGGCGGCGAGGCCGTACGCCTGATGCAGCAGATCGCGGGTGCGGCTCTCGAAACGCGAGGCCAGGCCTTTGAGCTTGCCGCTGATCGCATAGACCACTTGCCCGCGCAGATCCTGCTCCAGCCGCTGCCATAACCAGCGGCTGTTCGGCGGCAGAATGATCGCCCCCGCCGCAGCACACACAAGCATGCCCATGACCATTGCGATGTAGTCGTTGATGAAGGTGTAGGGGTTGTAGATCGTGAGGTTGTCCGGCACTGAACCGGTACTGAAAAAAATTAGCAGGCCCAGACCCACCCCGGCGTATTGCGGCCGCGAAGCGAGGAACGAACCGAGCACGATCACTGGCGCAAGCATCACACAAAGCAACGGGAAACCGTCGATCCACGGGAAGATGAAAAACATCTCGACGAAGCCGATCAACGCACCGAGAAAGGTCCCGCAGGCCATTTGGAATGCCATGCGTTTCGGGTTCGGCGTGGCGGCGGACAGGCCGACGGTGGCGGCGGCGATCAGGGTCATGGTCGCTCCGCTCGGCCACGCGGTGGCGACCCAGTAACTGCCCAGCACGACGAGGATGAACGAGGCGCGAATCCCCGAGGCTGCGGCCGCCCACCAGTTGGTTTGCGGCGTGAACGGCTCGTCCCAGCGTTCACGTTCGTGGCGGTGATCGGCCAGGGACGCGTGAGTCTGCGCGTAGCTGTGCAGGTCATCGACGAAGCGATAGAGCAGTTCGTAAGCGGTGTGAAAATCCAGTTGTTCGGCGTCGCTTGGACCGGTTTCCTGAAAGATCCCGCGCAGGGTGCGCACCCGCGTCGGCAAGCCTTCCTTGTAGGTCGCGAGCGCGCTGGCCAAACGTGCAGCGTCGGGGCTGGTCAAGGCGCGACCGCTGAAGCCGTCGAGCACTTCGGCGAGGTCCTGCAAACCCGGTTTGATCGCTGCCACGACATGTTCTTCGCCATTGCCGCGCAAGCGTTCAAGCAACTGATGCAAGGCGTTGAAGCGCGTGGTGATGCCCATGAACTCACTGTTCAAACGACTCAGACGACCGTTGCGCCGGCGCATGTGCGGATCTTCGAACACGGTCACGCTGCGCAAGCCTTCCAGACCGACGGCTTCGGCAATGAAGCGCACGTTGCTGGCTTCGAACGCCTCGGCTTTGCTGCGCCCGCGCAGGCCGTCGGTGACGAACAGGGCGAACACACCGAAGCGCTGATACAAGGCGTTGCGCATCGCCGCACTGGCGGTCTGCGGCAGGATCGCGGCGCTGATCAGCGTCGAACAGACAATCCCCAGCGAGATCTCCAGCACTCGCCAGACTGCCGCCATAAAGGCGCCGTCGGGATGGGCCAGCGCCGGTAATCCGACCATCGCAGCGGTGTAACCGGCGAGGACAAAACCGTAGGCGCGAAAGTTGCGGCAACGCGCGGCACCGGCCGAGCAGATGCCGACCCAGATCGCCAGCGAGCCGAGAAACAGTTCAGTGTTCTGCGCAAACAAGGCGATCAGCGTGACCATCATCGCCGACCCGGCCAGCGTGCCAAGGAAACGATAGAAGCTCTTGGCAAACACCTGGCCGCTCTGCGGCTGCATGACGATGAACACGGTGATCATCGCCGTGCGCGGTTGCGGCAGTTCCAGACGCATGGCCAGCCACAGCGTGAGGAATGCGGCGAGCAATACCTTGAAGATATACACCCAGGTCACGCCATCGCTGCGTGCCCAGTCGAAAAAACCGCGACGCCATTCCAGGGAGTGGAGCCAGCGTATTGGGGCGGGCAAGGGAGTCATGAATTTTGCTCAGAAAAGTCGGCGTGACCCGGATCCTGTGGGAGCGGGCTTGCTCGCGAAGGCGTTTTCATAGTCAACATTGACGTCGACTGATCCGCCGCTTTCGCGGGCACGCCCCCTCCCACATTGGGTCTTGCGTTCACCGTAAAAGGGCCGGGGTTTTCGGGACTGCGGTCTGTTCAGAAGTCGGCACGTCATCACCCGCACCGAGGCCACCGCCCAATGCCGTCACCAGCTCGGCATGCGCACTCAACCGCGCTGCCTGCACCTGCTGTTGCACTTGCTGTTGCTTGAACAGCAACGTCTGTGCATTCAGTACGTTGAGGTAATCGGTGAGCCCGCGTTGATAGGCGATCATTGCGATGTCGTAAGTCCTTTGCGCTGCGGCCACGGATTCGGCGGCGAATTCCTGCTGCTTGTCCATCGACTCGCGGCGGATCAACTGATCGGAGATGTTCTTCAGTGCGTTGATCAGGGTCTGGTTGTAGTGCGCCACGGCGATGTCATAACCGGCCGCCGCTTCGCCCAATTCGCCACGCAGTCGACCGCCGTCGAAGATCGGCAACGAGATCGCCGGGCCGACGTTGTAGTTGAGTTTCTTGCCGGTCAAAAACTCCAGCGCTCCGCCGCCGGTAGCCATGTAGCCGAGGCTGCCGACCAGATCGACATTGGGGTAAAACCCGGCGTGGGCGACATCAATACCGCGCGCCTGCGCCGCCACCTGCCAGCGACTGGCGACCACGTCCGGGCGCTGGCCGAGCAGTTCGGCAGGCAACGCCGAGGGCAACTTCAACGGCGCCGCGAGGGACAACGTCGGCCGTCGCAGTTGCGCAGCCGCGCCCGGGCCTTTGCCGGCCAGCGCAGCGATCTGGTTGCGGCTCAGGGCAATTTCCTCGTCCAGCGCATCGAGTTGGCGATGAGTCTCCGGCAGCGGCGTTTCGGCCTGGCTGACTTCGAAATGCGTGCCGATGCCGCCGCTCAGGCGTTTCTGCGCCAGATCAAGAATCTGCTGTTGCTGCTGGAGCGTCGCCGCGACGATGTCGCGCTGGGCGTAATGCAGCGACAACTCGATGTAGGCGCGGACGATGTTGTTCTGCAGTTCCAGTTGCGCCAGCCGTGCCTCGGCCACGCTCACATGCGCCATATCCACCGCCCGTTCGCTGGCATTGCGCTCGCGGCCCCAGAGGTCGAGGGCGTAGCTGAAGCCAAGCGCAGCGTTGTTGTCCCACGTAGTGGTGTTGGCCAGTTCGCCGGGGCCGTAGAACTGATCGGTCGGCCAATTGTGGCGCTTGAGGCTCGATTCGCCGCTTACCTGTAATGATTCGGCAGCTTCGGCTACACCTGCCATCGCCCTGGCCTGGCGCACCCGCGCGGCGGCCATGGCCATGCTCGGGCTGCCTTGCACGGCGAGGTCGATCCAGCGATCGAGTTGCGCATCGCCAAACGCCCGCCACCATTGTGCGCTGGGCCAGTGCGCGTCTTTGGCGGCCTCGGCAATGGCTGCATCGGTGGTCAGTGAATCGGCCGCAAGCGTCTCGCCGTGAGGGGCAATGCCTTGAGTAGAGATGCAGCCGCCGAGAGCCAGGGTTAAAGCCAGAACACTGAGCGGCAAAAGCGCTCTGTTGATGCGACGCGGCACAGCTGCGAATTCCTGAGAGAGGGATAGATCGAGGACCGTGTAGGTACTGCCGCAGGCTGCGATTTTTTGATCTTGATTCCCTTAAAACAAAATCAAAAGATCGCAGCCTTCGGCAGCTCCTACAGGGAACGGCGCAATTCTATGGAGCTGCCTTGACGGCGATAAGCTGGGATTTCTGTGAATCTTTGTTACGGTTAACGAGATAATCCCTTGGTCGGGGGTCTCAGCCCCTGAAACTTCGTGTCACAATTTGCCATCTCCCTTGAGAGCACCCCATGGACACTTTGCAAAACATGCGCGCCTTCAGTTGTGTTGCCGAAGCGGGCAGCTTTACCGCCGCCGCCGTGCAACTCGACACCACTACCGCGAACGTCTCGCGCGCGGTTTCCAACCTCGAAGCCCATCTGCAAACCCGTCTGCTCAATCGCACGACCCGGCGCATCGCTCTGACCGAGGCTGGCAAGCGCTACCTGTTGCGCTGTGAACAGATCCTCGCCTATGTCGAAGAAGCCGAAGCGGAAGCCAGCGATGCCCATGCACGCCCGGCCGGCCAGTTGAAAGTGCACACCATGACCGGCATCGGTCAGCATTTCGTCATTGACGCCATCGCCCGCTACCGCAAGACCCACCCTGACGTGACCTTCGACCTGACCCTGGCCAACCGCGTGCCGGACCTGCTCGATGAGGGCTATGACGTCTCGATCGTGCTGGCCAGCGAACTGCCCGATTCCGGCTTCGTCTCGCAACGCCTGGGCATCACCTACAGCATCGTCTGCGCCTCGCCGGCCTACGTGAAAGCCAACGGCGCCGCACAGAAACCCAGCGACCTGCTCAACCACGCCTGCCTGCGTCTGGTCAGCCCGGTGATCCCGCTGGAGAAATGGGCCTTCGACGGCCCGGACGGCCAGGAGACGGTCACCATCAACAGTTCGCCATTTCTGGTGAACTCCGCCGACGCCATGAAAACCGCGATCACCAGCGGCATGGGCGTCGGCGTGCTGCCGGTGTACGCCGCCATCGAAGGCCTGCGCAACGGCACCCTGGTGCGCGTGATGCCGAACTACCGCTCGCAGGAACTCAACCTCTACGCGATCTACCCGTCGCGCCAATATCTGGATGCGAAGATCAAGACCTGGGTGGAATATTTGCGCGGATCGTTGCCGGAGATACTGGCAGCGCATCAGGCGGAATTGGTCGCGTATGAATTGACCGGAAGCCTGGCCGGCGTTCGCGTTGCCACCTAAGTTTTAAACACTCGAAGGTTTCGTGTAGGAGCTGACGAGTGCAACGAGGCTGCGATCTTTTGATCCTGCTGTTTAAAAATCAAAAGATCGCAGCCTACGGCAGCTCCTACATGGTGGTGTTTTCACGGAAGTTTCCGACAGGTTTTGCAGGTTGTCCGTCGGACGTGCGCTGGCTAGGATCTGGCGGTTGCTGACGAATCAGCGACCGGGCTTGGTCGTCCGGGTTTAGAATGGCGCACATTTTTAAGCATGCTTAATGGCGAGCTGTGCGTGGGAGGGCCTCGGCCCTGCCGGGTTTCCATTCCCTGGTCGACCAACCCGCGTACGGTTCGCCACCCGATTGCTTGGTCGCAATCAGTGGCGAACTCCACTTCCCGAATGGAGTTTCACCATGTTCAAACCCACACCCAATCCCCCCGGATCAGAAAGCACCTCCCCCTACCAATCCCCCGACTCGAAAAAACTCCACGACGCCGCCGAGCGCGCGCTGGATCACTACCTCAAACCGTCCGCCACCGCGCAGCAAAGCCACAGACCCAGCACCATGTTCCAGGTAGCACCGGACCAGGACAACGAAAGCCTGCTGGCCCACGCCTGCGAATCGCTCGCGTCGGCGAGCATCATGAGCAGCGACATCGCCGCCTACATCGACAGCCCACAGCGGCACACGATATTGGCCATCCAGCAGGTGATCATGCTGGCGGAACTGGCAGTGAATCGGGTATTGGACAATTACGAAATCCACCAGCCCCCTACACGCAGCTGACCTTCCGGGAGCGAGCCCGACCGCGAGGGCTTCGGCACATTCACCATTCGAGGTGTCAGATAAACCGCTTTCGCGAGCAGGCTCGCTCCCACAGAAAAGCAAAAACAAAAATCAAAAGATCGCAGCCTTCGGCAGCTCCTACAATTGGATCGCGTGAATTCGATAGTAATTTGTTGACTAGCGGGCCGCCTTCGCGAGCCCGCTCCCACAGAAAGGCCAAGCAGCGCAGCTGCCCGCGGCGAAGCCGCCCCACTCAACAATGAGCGCAAGCTCGAGTGCTTTTGATCTTGATCCACGGGCGACGTCGGAAGGCTGAGTGGAGGGATTGATCCGGGTGTGGGAGCGCAGCGACCGTTCGACGAATTCGAACACAGCGCAAGGAGGTGCAGCGGAGCAAACCGTAGCCGCTACGCCCGGATCAATCCCGCAGCGAAGGGACCCGGGCCTGCGAGGGCCGAATGCAGGAGCTAGCGTTTTTTGCTTACTTTTTTACTGGGCCGGCATTCCGGGCGCTTGTAAAAAAGTAAGTCGCCGTCAGGCGAAACCGCCAGCCGCCGCACCGATACCATCGGATATGCATACCAGACAAACCAAGGCATGGTCGGCCCAGAGGCCGCCAAGACAACCTGAGCGAGAAAATGTTAGCGTGCTTGCAATCAAGCCCCGACGAGCTCAAATCCAATGAAAAAAACAGTCCTGGCCTTCAGCCGCATCACCCCGCCCATGATCGAGCGCCTGCAAGAAGAATTCGACGTCATCGTCCCCAACCCCAAGACCGGTGACATCAACGCCCAGTTCAACGAAGCCCTGCCCCACGCCCACGGCTTGATCGGCGTCGGTCGCAAACTCGGCAAAGCCCAACTGGAAAACGCAACAAAACTCGAAGTGGTCTCGAGCGTCTCGGTCGGCTACGACAACTACGACCTGGACTACTTCAACGAGCGCGGGATCATGCTCACCAACACCCCCGACGTGCTCACCGAAAGCACCGCCGACCTCGCCTTCGCCCTGATCATGAGCAGCGCCCGCCGCGTTGCCGAACTCGACGCCTGGACCAAGGCCGGCCAATGGCAAGCCAGCGTCGGGGCCCCGCTGTTCGGCAGTGATGTGCATGGCAAGACCCTGGGCATCGTCGGCATGGGCAACATCGGCGCCGCCGTTGCCCGCCGTGGCCGCTTCGGCTTCAACATGCCGATCATCTACAGCGGCAACAGCCGCAAGACCGAACTGGAAAAAGAACTCGGCGCGCAATTTCGCAGCCTTGAGCAACTGCTCGCCGAAGCCGACTTCGTCTGCCTGGTGGTGCCGCTCAGCGACAAGACCCGCCACCTCATCAGCCATCGCGAACTGGCACTGATGAAGCCTGGCGCCATCCTCGTCAATATCTCGCGCGGCCCGGTCGTCGACGAACCGGCGCTGATCGAAGCCCTGCAAAACAACCGCATCCGTGGCGCCGGGCTGGACGTCTATGAGAAGGAACCGCTGGCCGAATCGCCGCTGTTCCAGTTGAAGAACGCCGTCACCCTGCCGCACATCGGCTCAGCCACCACCGAGACCCGCGAAGCCATGGCCAATCGCGCACTGGCCAACCTGCGCAGTGCCCTGCTTGGCGAACGGCCGCAGGATCTGGTCAACCCGCAAGTCTGGCGCGGCTGAAAAAAAGGGCCAGCGCACGGTTGCGCTGGCCCTTGATTACTCCTGATACATAACTCGCAACTGAACAACCCATCCCAACCCAGTAACTGCACTATAAGCTCTCGCCACCTATCAACTCATTGATGGGTTGCCATGGAGAGCATATTTTTTGAACACCCTGACCACCGACAAACTCATTCGTTACAGCAAAGTCATCCTGATGGCTTATATAAGTTTCTTCGGCGTGCTGGTGATAATTCATAACATCATCGACTATGAATCCAACTATAACTATGTCGCGCATATCCTGAGCATGGATACCACCACGGCCGGCGAAAACATCCTGTACCGCGCCATTGAATCGCCGATGATCCACCACCGGATCTACTGGTTCATCATCACCCTGGAAGTCACCTACACAGTGCTCTGCCTGATCGGCACGTACCAGTTATATCGCTACGTTGATGCTTCGGCAGCGGCATTTCACGAAGCCAAGAAGTTTTCGATCATGGGCATACTGGTCGCCATCTTCATTTATTACGTGTGCCTGCAAACTGTCGGTGTCGAATGGTTTGACATGGACACTTCGCAATCATGGAATGCCAAAGACTGGGCAAGACATATTGTCGACTTCATTTTCCCGGTGATGATTTACATCAGCTTGAAAGTGGAGGGTTGAACAGCAGCGCTCGTTTATCAAGCCAACGTCCTCTGCCCGGCAGACAACAGCTTTTTCGGTTTACGGAACACCAATACGTTGCCCAGCATCACCAACACCAGCCCCGCCAGTGCCGGCGTGGTCCATTGATAACCTTCGGCAAACGCCGACACGTTCAGCGCCACCACCGGGAACAGCACCGTGCAATAAGCCGCACGCTCCGGGCCCATGCGCCCGACCAGCGTCAGGTACGCGGTGAAGCCGATCACCGAGCCGGGAATCACCAGATACAGCAAGGCGCCGACATAACGCGGCGACCAGTCCATGTCGAAGGGTATGCCGTTGAACAGACACCACACCGACAGCATCACCGCGCCATAAGCCATGCCCCAGGCATTGGTCGTCAGCGGCCTCAATCCCGCTTTCTGTTGCAGGCTTGAGAGCGTATTGCCCGCCGAAAAACACAAGGTGCCGCACAACGCCAGACCAAGCCCCAGCAGCGTTTGCGGGCTGGCCTGATGCCCGGCCAATTGCGGCCAGAACAGCAGCCCCAGACCGAACAGCCCCAGCGCGCCGCCCATCAGCACATTGCGTGCAATGCGCTGGCCGAAGAACACCCGCGCATTGAGCGCGTTCCACAGCGTGGCAGTGGAAAACACCACCGCCACCAGTCCGCTGGGAATCCATTGGCTGGCCGTCAGAAAACACATGAAGTTGACACAGAACAGGCACACCCCCTGAGCCACACAGATCAAGTGCCCACGGCGGTTCATCGGTTGCAGGCGCCGGCTGAGCAACAGCAGCGCAAACAACACCAATGCAGCCAGGCCGAAGCGGTAGACGATCGACACTGGAATTTCGACCACGCCCAATTGCCATTTCAAGGCAATCCAGGTGGTGCCCCAAATCAGCACGGTCAGCAGGTACAACGACAGGTTCATGGCAGGCACTCCTCAAACAGGTCTTGAGTGTCTGCCCGTGCGTCCTTCGACGCTTGCACAATCTTGCGCTTTTGTCTGGCTGCGGCTGGCAGCGCGCGGTCTACGGAGTAGGATGCAAGGCGTTGGAGAACCGCACATGGCCGCTATCGATACCCTGCAAGTGTTTCAAGCCCTCAATCGCTCGCCGAATGCACGTCTGGTGCACAGCGCCGAGCTCGGTGACGGCTTGTCTGCGGCTTTGTGGACCAACCACCACGATGCCCAGGAATATGAAGCGCCAAGTCATCACACGCTGTCCTGCTACATCGCCGGCGGCACCGGCACTTTTCGTCGTGGCCAGCCGGGCCGCAAGGGCGGGCCGGACAAGCTGTGCATCCTGCCGGCGGAACATGAGTCGGGCTGGGTGATCAACGGCGATATCCGTCTGGCGCACCTGTATCTCAGCGCCGAACAGTTCGCCCTCGGTTGCGTCACTTTGCTGGATCGCGAGCCGCGCGAGATGCAATTACGCGAACAGACCTTTCTTGAAGATCCGCAGCAGGCGCAGCGCTTCAGGCAATTGCTGAACCTGAACTGGCAAGAGCCGGCCGAGCGCTTGCTGACCAGCAGCCTCGCCCATGAGTTGATCAGCCACACGTTGCTCAGTCAGGTCGGTGCGCGTCAGGGCTTGCGCTTGAAGGGCGGACTGGCGCCGCATCAGCGGCGGCAACTGGTTGAGTACATCGACAACCAGTTGGCCGAACCGATCAGCCTGGGTCAACTGGCGGGGTTGTGTGCGCTCTCTGAATATCACTTTGCGCGGATGTTTCGCGCAAGCTTCGGACTGCCGCCGCACCAATATGTGCTGGCGCGGCGCTTGAACCGCGCACGGGAGCTGCTGCGCGGGACGGCGTTGCCGCTGGGCGAGATTGCGCTGGCCTGCGGGTTTGCCAGCGCCAGTCATTTCACTAATCGCTTCAAGCAGGTTCTGGGCGGGACACCGGGCGAATATCGACAGGCATTTTTGCGTTAGAGCCAAAATCTGTTTCACCGATACGGGCCTCTTCGCGAGCAAGCCCGCTCCCACATTTGCAATGCAGTCCCCTGTGGGAGCGGGCTTGCTCGCGAAGAACGATGACGCGGTTTGCGATCAGAACTCCAACGTGCTGGACAAAGAAACCTGCCGCGAATCCCCCATCGACACAAAGAAGCGGCTTGCCGACGAGGTGTAATAGGTGCGATCAAACAGGTTCTTTACGTTCAACTGAAACTTGACCTTCTGCCCCTCGACCGTGGTGTCGTAAGTGGCAAACGCATCCGCCACGGTATAGCTCGGCAGATCAAAATCATTCACCGCGTTGCCGGCACGCTCGCCGACATAACGCGCCCCCGCACCGACACGCAATTGGTCGCCGCCAAACACATTGCCGAAGTCATAGACCGCCGACAGCGAGCCGGAATTCTTCGCTACGTTCTGTAGGCGCTTGCCCTTGTATTGCGGGTCTTCGGTGACTTCGGCATCGGTGTAGGCGTAACTGCCGATCAGGTTCCAGTGCTCGCTGAGTTGCCCGCTCAGGTCAACTTCCAGCCCGCGTGAACGCACCTCGCCCGCCGCGCTGTAAATCGTCGTCGGGCCTTCGGAGTTGGCCACCAGCACGTTGCGTTTCTTGATGTCGAACAAGGCGATATTGCCGGTGATGCTGCCGGGCATATCCAGTCGCGCCCCCAACTCCCACGACTTGGCTTGTTCCGGCGCAATACTGCCGTCGAGCACGGTGCTGCTGCCGCTCAGCGGGGCGATGGTCGAATTGGGTTTGAAGGATTCGGTGTAGCTGCCGTAGAACGACACGGCGTTGGTGTAGCGATACACAAGCCCTGCGCGTGGCACCCACTTCTGGCCGTTGCTGTCGGTGTTGGCCTTGAACGGCACGCCTTTGCCGGCGTACTGGTCGTACTCCTGAAAACGTCCACCGGCGACGAGAATCCATTGCTCGTTGAGGTGAATCGAGTCCTGCAGGAACAGCGAATCGCTGCGCAGTTTATCGGTCTGTGCGCTGTCGGGCGCACTCACGGTGGTGCCCATCACTTCGCGGCCATACACCGGATTGAGATAGCTGAAAGTGCTCAGGCTTTTCTGCCGGATCAGGTCCTCGCGGTAGATCTTGCGGTATTCGTCATCAACGCCGAACACCAGATCATGCTGCAGGCCCAGCACATTCATTTTGCCTTCGAGGCTGGCGGTGGTGAAACGATCGGTGCTGATCGCGTTTTGCGTGCCGTCCATGCTCCGCGTCAGTGTGCCTTTGTTGGTGTCGATCGCAGTCACACGCACCTGGCTGGCGTCGTAGGTTTCGCGGTTCCAGCTGTAGCCGAAGTGGGCTTTCCAGTCGTCGTTGAGTTCATGGTCGGCTTCGAAATGGTAGAGGTCCGAGCGCCCTTCCATGTCGTTGAACGGCTCGTCGAGACGCTGTTTGCGCAAGATATCCAGCGGATGGTTGGTGCGTGGATCAATCAAGGTGCCACGGTCGAACGGGGTGAGAAATTCGCGATGTTCGTAGGCGAACAACAGCTTGGTGCGCTCGCCGTACCAGGCCAGCGACGGTGCGATCAGCGTCTCGCGGTGGGTGCCGAAGTTGCGCCAGTAATCTTCGTCTTCATGATCGACAACCATGCGATAGGCGAAGCCGGAATCGCCCAGCGCGCCGGTGCTATCGAAGGCGCCACCGCTGCCGTTCTTGCCGTCTCCGTAGGTCGAACCGCGCACGGTCACGGCGTTGTACTGGGTCAGTTCGGGCTTCTTGCTGACCAGGTTGACCACACCGCCCGGGTCCTGAATCCCGTAGAGCAACGAGGCCGGGCCCTTGAGCACTTCGACGCGATCCACGGTCGCGTTCATGCCGCGGCCCTGCACCAGCGGCATGCCGTCGCGCATGATCGAGCCGTTGCGGTTGTCGCCGAAACCGCGAGTCATCACCGAATCCTGTGTACTGCCCAAGGTGTTGCCCTGGGTGATGCCGCTGACATTGGCCAGCGCATCATCGAGATTGCGCGGCGCCTGATCGCGAATGACCTGCGCCGGGATGACATTGACGGTCTGTGGAATCTCTTGCAGCGACGCCGATGAGCGCATCACCGAACTGGTTGCCGGCGGCTGATAACTCATTGACTCGTCGCGAGTGGACGTGATGGTGGTGGCGCCGAGATTAAGCGCGCCTTCGGTCGGCATCGACTCCAGAGCCAACGTGTGGCTGTCAGTGCGGCGAAAGCTCAGGCCGGAGCTGGCGAGCAGGCGTTGCAGAGCCTGTTCGGCGCTCATCTGGCCGTTGACTGCCGGAGCATTGAGGCCGTAGGGCGCCTCTACGGTGTAGACCACGCTTTGCCCGGTCACGCGGCTGAAGTCGCTCAGGGCTTGCGGCAACGGTTTGGCGACGAGGGCAAATTTGAACTGCTGTTGCGCCTGAGTACTCACCGCTTCTGCCGCCAGCGCGATACTCATAGGCAGCGATGCCAACGCGCAAACACTCAACGCCGACACGCTTAACCACTGTTTGACCGAACCGGATTTTGCCCTGGACTTCATTGCTCAATGACCTGTGTAGAACCGCAACGGATGCGAATGGCTCGCAGTTTCAGTCACTACACGGATGGGGCTCGGCGTTACCTCACCACAGAAATGAAAATAATTTTGAAGATCAAAAGATCGCAGCCTTCGGCAGCTCCTACATTGGAATGCGCTCCCCTGAGCTGCCGAAGGCACGGGCCGCGTTCGGATGATCTTTTGCTTTGCCTCAGCGCAAAATAATCAACTGCCCCAACACCCGATGCTGCTCAAACCCCATCACCCCTTGCAGCGAATTGAGCACCGCTTGTGGATCCTTGCTCGGAAAACTGCCGCTGACCTTGCGCGCCGCAAGCGTATCGTTGAGCAGCACAATTCGCCCCGGGTAATAGCGGCGCAGATCCTCGACGACATCGGCCAGCGTGGTCTTGTAGTAAGTCAGCCAACCCTGACGCCAGGCCAGTTGCGCCTCACTGTCCACGGCATGCAGTTTTTCCGCCGTGCCGTCGGCATAAGCGACCTGCTGGCCGGCCGTGAGAATCTGCTGTTGACCATGCTCGTGCGCCGTCACCGCGACACGTCCGGACAACACCGTCACTCGTGCGCCGTGAGGTTGCCGGCGCACTTCGAACTGCGTACCCAGCACCCGCGCCTCGCCCTGCTCCGCCGCCACCACAAACGGATCGCCAGTGTGGGTGACGCTGAAGAAAGCAGCGCCACGGATCAATTGCACGCGGCGTTGACCGTGGCTGAATTCAACAGCAATCGCGCTGTCGGCATCCAGCGTGACTTGCGACTGATCGGCCAGTTTCACCGTGCGGATTTCACCGGGCGCCGAGACATGATCGGCGCGCAGATCGTCGAGCCAGCGCTGCGCTTGCCAGCCCGTGCCGAGGCTGACCATCAGCAGCAGACACGCGGCCATCGCCAACGCTCCAGACCAACGCAACAACCGCGAACGACGCGGGGTATCCATCGCCTGCAAATACCCTTGCAACGCGAGGGCATCTTCACCGGCCAACGTGCGCGCCGGGGCTTCACTGAGTTCCCAGATCACCTGCGCCTGCGCATACGCCTGGGCATGAGCGGGGTCAGCGCGCAGCCATTCGCTGAAGGTCAGTTGATCGCCAGTACTCGGGCGATCGTGCAACAGGCTCAGCCAGGCCAGCGCGGCCTGCTCCTGGGCCGGTGTCGGTGTGATCGGATTGGATGGCTTCACGGTGCTTTCCCTGGCAGACGTGGCGCGGGATCGCGCAGGCTGGCCTTGCAGGCCTCGAGGGCGCGCATCATATGTTTTTCCACGGCACTTTGGGACAGCCCCATGGCCTTGGCGATGTCGGCGTACTTGCGCCCGTGAATGCGATTAAGCAGAAAAATCTGCCGGGTACGCTCGGGCAACGCGCGCAATGCCGCTTCGACATGGCGCAGATCATTGCCGGCTTCGAGCGCGGCCTGGGGTTCAGTGCCGTGGCTGTCGGGTTCGTCCGGCTGCCAGCCTTCGTTGACCCGCGCGCGCGTTCCTTCGCTGCGCAAATGATCGATGGCAATGTTGCCGGCGCAGCGCAGCAGATAAGTGCTGAGTTCTTCGACCTGCACCAGCGGCCGGCGCCAGAAGCGCAAAAACAGATCCTGAACCAGATCCGCCGCCGTCGCCCGGCAACCGACGCGCCGGTTCACCAGTGCTTCCATCTGCGCACGCTGGGACAGAAACACCTGGAGAAAATGCGCCCGCGCGCCACGTGCTTCGTCATCGCCCGATTCCGGCGGCAGACCGATCAACACTTCAGCACTGCGCCCATGCGGCAACCGGGCTGGCCAGCAGGCTCAACCCGGCCAGTGCCAGGGCCAGACGCGGGCGATACGGCAGCAAGAGCACCAGTGCCAAAGCGCTAAGCATCAGCACCGCGAACCAGTCGACCAGACCGAAACTCCAGCCATTGGCCGCAACTGCCGCCCACAGCGACAGCGCCAGCAACAGCCATCCCGCCAACGCCAAACCCTGACGGCGGCGAGCCGACGGTTTGGCGCCGAGCAATTCGGCGTGATGGCGTGGCATCGACAGGCACAAAGCGCTGAAGCCGGCATAGCTGAGTAACAGCGCCAGCAGCATCAGCTGGCACCTTGTTCGACAGTGATCGGCCGAGGCGAAGCACTTGCTTTGCGAACGCTCACGCAATTGCCCGTACGCTGCATCTTGCGCGCAGCCCAGCCGAGGAAAATCCCTGTCGCAAGGCACGTCAGATCGAATCCGGCCAGTGCCCAGTCGCGCTGCATCAGGCTGGCGCCAAGATTCCACCGCGTGGTCAGCGCATTGATCAGCGGCACCGCGATAAACAGCGCTGCGCCAAGCGTCAGCTGTTCGATCCAGGCCTTGCGTCCCCGACGCAACAGCGCGTGCACCAAGGTCAGCGCCCAGGCCATGAAGAACGCATTCACTTCCCAATCGGCCCGCCCCGCCAGACTCACCGGCAACAACCGATTGGCCAGAAAGAACACCGCCACCGCCGACACCAGCCCGGCCATGCTGGCGATATTCAGCACCTCGACCACGCGCAATTCGAAGGGCAGCGCTGCGCTTTTTGCGTGCCTGAGCTGCCGTTTGCCCAGCCAGATCACCAGCCCGGTGCCGATCATTGCCGTGCCGGCCAGACCGCAGATGAAATACAACCAGCGCAACAGCGGTCCGGCGAAATGGCCCATGTGCAAGCCATAGAACGCGCCACCCACGGCCATCGCTGCTGGCTGTTCAGGTGTGCTGCCGACAAGCTCCCCGGTGACACCATTGAAAGTCACCGCCCGGCCGAAATCATGCACCACGCGATCGCCCGCGCGGGACAGCACCACCGTGGCACCGGCATCGCCCGGATTGCTCACCGACAGGCGCGCGGTGTGGCCGCCCGACCATTGCGCGCTGGCCTTGGCCAGCAAAGGCGCCATGGCAGTCAGCGGCGCGGCGAGATTAGCGCGCTCGGGTGTTTTAGAGGCGGGGAAGACTTCATCGTAGAACTTGCGCACGTCGCTCCCGTAAGAGGCGACGATGCTGGCGGGCATGACCATCGACATGAAAATCACCAGGCTGCTGTAGGTGATCATCAAGTGAAACGGCAGCACCAGCACGCCCACGGCGTTATGCCCGTCGAGCCAGGAACGCTGGCCCTTGCGCGGGCGAAAGGTAAAGAAATCCTTGAAGATTTTCTTGTGGGTGATGATGCCGCTGATCAAAGCGACGAACATCACCATCGCAGCGATGGTCGCCAGCCAGCGTCCCCACGGATAAGGCATCTGCAACTGGAAGTGGAAACGGTAAAAGAACTCGCCGCCCATGCTTTCGCGGCCCTGCACCTCGGCCCCGGTCTGAGCGTCGAGGGTTCTGGATTCGAAACGACCGCGCTCGCCGGGTTTGCCCGGCGCCTGCTGCCAGCGCACCGTCAGGCCCGGATCGCGGGCATCGGGCAAATCGATCAGCCAGCGCGAGGCACCGGCGGCGTGTTGCTGCAGATAGTTTTGCGCCTGCGTCAGGCTCGCTTCGGCATCCAGCGGATGCGCAGCAATTTCCGGCTGCATCCAGTGGCTGATTTCGTCTTTGAAGTACGCGAGGGTGCCGGTGAGGAAAATCGCGAACAGCAACCAGCCGAACACCAGCCCGGCCCAGGTGTGCAGCCAGGCCATCGCCTGGCGAAAGCCCTCTTTCATGCCAGCCCCAGACCGCGTGCGGCACCGGAAATCGTGGCGAGAATCACGCTCGGTACCAGCAAGCCGACCCACGCCGACCACGCGCTGCGGCAGGCGAAACACCAGAGCACCGCGACCAGATAGACCACAAAGGACACCGTCATGCCGGTGACCACCGCTTCTGCGCGGTTCAGCGGCAGCCACAACGTCAGGGTGACACTGGCCAGCGCCGCGACCAGATAGCCGCCGAAAACCGCCGCCAGCACTCGGGAAGTGACGGCCAGACGATAGGACATGGGAAGGGTTGCGAGTTTGCCTTTCATGTTTCGACCCTGAAACGAAAAACGTTCGGCCGACAAGCCGAATCTACAGGCGAGCAATATTAATGATAAATATTCTCATACGCAAAAGCATCTGATTGCCGGGCACCGCCTCCAGCCCCTACAATGCGAACCGTTCTTGTTCTCTAACGCACGTTCTCTACGCAAGCATTGCGTCCGGAGTCATTTCGTTGCCGCCCGCCCATCCTGTCGAATCGCTCTATCACGCTCATCACAGCTGGCTCACCGGCTGGCTGCGGCGCAAGCTCGGCTGCCCGGACAGCGCGGCGGACCTGGCTCAGGACACGTTCATCAAGGTGCTGACCGCACGCGAGCCACCGCTGATCATCGAACCGCGTGCCTTTCTCACCACGCTGGCCAAGCGAGTGCTGTTCAACCATTACCGGCGTCAGGATGTGGAACGCGCCTACCTCGAGACGCTGGCGCAAATGCCCGAGATGGTCGAGCCGTCGGAAGAGCACAAAGCGATCATCCTGCAGACGTTGATCGAACTCGATGAGCTGCTCGACGGTTTGCCGCGCCAGATCAAAGGCGCTTTCCTGCTCGCTCAGGTCGATGGCCTGACTTATCCACAGATCGCCGCAGAACTGGGTATTTCGGTGGCTACGGTCAAACGCCATTTGAACAAGGCGGCCATGCGCTGCTATTTCGCTTTATGAATCGTGTGCCGGAATTCTCCGCGCAGGTCGCCGAACAGGCGGTGCAATGGCTGCTGGAAATGCAGCAGGGCACGCTGACGCAGCGCCAGCAACAGGCCTGGCAACAATGGCTGGATGCGCACAGCGAACACCGTCGGGCGTGGGAACACATGCAACGGGTCAACCAACGCTTGCGTGGTGTGTCATCGCCATTGGCCCACGCCGCGTTGAACGGACCGAAGTCCGGCAGCCGCCGTCAGGCGCTGAAAATGTTGCTGATTCTCGGTGCCGGCTCAGCGGCGACCTGGGGCCTGCGCGAGCACACGCCGCTGCCGTCGCTGCTCGCCGACTACCGCACGCCGGTCGGGCAGCGGCGCGAGATCGCCTTGGGCGGTGCCGATTCGGTGCAGCTCAATACCGCCAGCTCGGTCGATGTCGATCGTGCGCAGCGGTTGATTCGCCTGCTCGAGGGCGAAATGCTGCTGAGCGCTGCGAGTCCGTTCGAAATACGCACGGCGCAAGGGCTGCTGAAAACCCACGGCGCACGCCTCAATGTGCGGCAGTTTGCCGATCGCACGCAGATCGCGTTGTTCGAAGGACGAGTCGAACTCACCGCCGAGCACCGCGCGCCTCTGCTACTGCCGGTCGCGCGGCAGCTGAGTTTCACTGCGAGCTCCGTCAGCGAGGCAACATCGCTGGATGCCAACAGCGGCGCCTGGACTGACGGCATGCTGGTCGCCGCTCATATGCGCCTCGGTGATTTCCTCGAAGAGCTTGGCCGTTATCGTCGTGGGCAGTTGAGCTGCGACAGCCGGGTTGCCGATCTGCTGATTTCCGGGACGTATCCACTGGATGACAGCGAGCGGATTCTTGACCTGTTGCAGATCAGTCTGCCGGTCAGAGTGAAGCGCTTTACCCGTTATTGGGTGAGCGTCGAAGCGCGGGTTTGAACAGCAAGATCAAAGATCGCAGCCTTCGGCGGCTCCTACAAAAGGCTGCGATCTTTTGATTCTGAAAAAATAAATGAGCCGTTTTTCAGATCTGGCGTGACAGAGAAGGAAAGCCACCTTGATTCCACCTTCTCAGGATCATCCCCATGCAGCCCACCCGTCTCACGCCACTGGCCCGCAGCCTGCGCAATCTGCTGCTCGGCGCCAGCCTTAGTTTCACCGCCCTGCCCGCCGCGCTGGGCGCCGAAGCCAGGGTTTATCACATCGCCCCGGCGTCACTTGAAACCGCGCTCAACCAGTTTGGCCGTGAAGCCGGCGTGCTGATCTCCTTCGGCTCGCAAGTCACCAGCGGTGTGCAGAGCCAGGGGTTGGAAGGCAACTACACCGCGCAACAAGGCCTCGATGCCCTGCTTGAAGGCACCGGCCTGCAGGCCCGCGCCGAAGGTGACAATGCTTTCAGCCTGCAACCACTGGGTGATGCGGCGCTGGAGTTGGGCACGTCGACCGTGGTCGGCGACTGGCTCGGCGATGCTGCGCAGATCAACGTTTTCGAACACCCCGGCGCGCGTGATGTGATCCGCCGCGAAGAGTTTGAACGCCAAGGCGCAACGCAGGCCCGCGATGTGCTCAACCGCATCCCCGGCGTCAATGCGCCGGAAAACAATGGCACCGGCAGCCATGACATGGCGCTGAATTTCGGCATTCGTGGTTTGAATCCGCGCCTGGCCGCGCGCTCGACAGTATTGATGGACGGCATCCCGGTACCGTTTGCGCCGTATGGGCAGCCGCAGTTGTCGTTCGCGCCGATCAGTATGGGCAACATGGATGCCGTGGATGTGGTGCGCGGCGGCGGCGCGGTGCGTTACGGCCCGCAGAACGTCGGAGGTGTAGTCAACTTCGTGACTCGGGCGATTCCCGACGAGCCAACGGTCAAGGGTGGCTTGCAGACTGAAACCAGCCCATCGTCGAGCCACGACGGCTTCAAGACCAGCGCCAATCTGCTGGCCGGCGGCACCAATGCCAACGGCCTCGGTGGTGCGCTGTTGTACTCCGGCACCCGTGGTGGTGACTGGCGTGAACACAGCGATAGCGAAATCGACGACCTGATCCTTAAAGGCAAATACCAGCTCGACGAAGCCAACAGCTTCAACGCCATGGCCCAGTATTACGAAGGCAAGGCCGACATGCCCGGTGGTCTGAACGTCGCCGACTATGATGCCGATCCCTATCAGTCAACGCGGCCTAAAGACCAGTTCTGGGGGCGCCGGACGATGTTCAACTTCGGCTATCGCTATCAGGAAGATCGCCGCGAGTTCACCGCCAACACCTTCTTCACCAAGACCCTGCGCAGCGGTTATCTGGATCAGGGCACCTTCCTTTCGCTGTCGCCGCGCGAGTACTGGGTACGTGGGCTGGAAACCCGTTTCGCCCAAGGCTTCGATCTGGGCTCGAGCAGCCACGAAGTCGGCGTCGGCTACCGCTACATCAATGAGGCCGGCCACGAACTGCGCTATCGCACGCCGATCAGCGCCAACGAATACCCGACCACCAGCAACCGCAACGACCGTGACACCCGAGGCGGCACCGAGGCCAACGCGTTCTTCGTCGACGACCGCATCGACATCGGCAAATGAACCGTCACCCCGGGCATACGCTACGAGATGATCGAGTCGCAGCAGACCAACAATTTGACCAACGTCAAATACAAGGGCGACTACAACACCGCACTGCCGGCGCTCAACGTGCTCTATCACCTGACCGACAGCTGGAATCTGTACGCCAACACCGAGGGCTCGTTCGGCAGCGTGCAATACAGTCAGATGCCCAACCGGGTGAGCAGCGGCGAAGTAAAACCGGAAAAGGCCCGCACCTGGGAGCTCGGCACGCGATATGACAGCGGCGCCCTGCGCGCGGAAATCGGCGCGTTCCTGATCAACTTCGACAACCAGTACGAAAGCAACCAGACCAATGACTCGGTGATCGCCCGCGGCGAAACCCGTCACCAGGGCATCGAGACCCGCGTCAACTACGCTTTGGATGACCTGAATCCAGCGCTCGCCGGTTTCGATGTTTACGCCAGTTATGCGTATGTCGACGCAACCATCCGCGAGGACGGGCCGAACAAAGGCAACCGCGTGCCGTTTTCTTCCAAACACAAAGGCACGATTGGCGTCGGTTATACCGAAGGGCCATGGAAGCTGAATCTGGACAGCAGCTTCCAGAGCGACCAGTTTGCCGACAACGCCAATACCTCGAAGGAAAGTGCCGATGGCAGCACCGGCAAGATTCCCGGTTACATGCTGTTCAGCAGCCGCGCCGGTTATGACTTCGGGCCGCAACTGTCGGATTTGAATGTAGCGGTGGGGATAAAGAACATTTTCAACACGCAGTACTTCACGCGCTCGTTCGATGACAACAACAAGGGCAAGTACGTGGGAGAGCCGCGGACGGTTTACCTGCAGACTTCGGTGGCGTTTTGAAGAAGTTTTGAAATCCCCCCACGTCGCGTAAAAAAAACGGGCCTGCATCAGCAGGCCCGTTCTCCTTGTGACTTGTGAAATCAGCGCATCAACTGTTGATCGCTGCCTGTTCGTTCTCGTCGAATTCCTCTGCCAACAGTTTGTCATTGGCTTTGCCGGTAAATGGCACTACGGCGGCGCGTGGTTTACCTCGCAGTTTGCCGAACAGGTGATCCAGTTTGTGCTCGAGTTTCTCGGCAGCACCGTCGATCGCCTGTTCCAGCGAATCGGCTTTGTGGGTCACGGAAATCGGTTGGTGGCCTTTTGGCCGCGCTTCCAGTTGGCAGCGCAAGTCATGGGGACCTGGTTTCTCGCCGTTCTCGTCGCTCAGGTGGACTTCGACACGGGTCAGGTCTTCTTCATAACGGTCGAGCGTGCTCTCAATAGTTGTACGTACCCACTCCTCCAGTCGCTTACTGCTTTGAATATGGTTATCGCTGTTGACTTGGATTTGCATAGTTCATCCCTTATTTCAGCTAGCTCGCTGGAGGCCGTGAGTTGAATTTCCTGACCTCCTGGTTACAACAATCGGCCCGACCGTCGAACATTTCAACCCCTGAAAAAAGAAAAATATTCATTCGCAAAAAAAGCCGGACAACCAAGCGAAGCGCTGTTAATGTCGGGAGTTGATTCGCCTCGCCTGTTGGCAAAATCTGCTCACAATTGCCCGTCGTTCAGCGGGTGCAGACCGCGAAAAATCCCCGCCTCCTCCACCAGCCAATCATGCACAGCGCGCACGCCCGGATGGCTCAATGCCCCCGGCGCATAGAGCAGCACGTAGCGTTTATGGTTGGGCACCGACAAGCCGAACGGCACAATCAACGTGCCGCGCTCCAGCTCATCGTTGAGCAACGTGCGCCGGGCAATCGCCACGCCCATGCCGGCAATCGCCGCTTCGATGGTCAGGTGATTGCGATTGAAGGTATGTCCGCGTCGCACATCGGCGCCTTCGAAGCCGATCGCATTCAAATAAAACTCCCATTCCGCGTATTCGTAACTGCCACGCCAGGCGGTGATGTCGTGCAGCAGCGGGAAATGCACCAGATCCGCCGGCCCGTGCAGCGGCGGCCGCCCGCGCAGCAAGCCTGGTGCGCACACCGGAAAAATCTGCTCGTCGAGCAAGGCTGTGGATAACAATCCGGGGTAGCTGCCATCGTTGAGGTCGATGGCCAGATCGAAATCGCCCTCATGCAGCGGCACGCTGCTGTCCTCGGCCACCAGGCGCAACTGGATGTCCGGAAAGCGTTGCTGCAAGCGCGGCAGGCGCGGAGTCAGCCACTTGCCGAGAAACGACGGGATCGAGCGCAACCGTAACGTCCCGCTGATCATCCCGGCGTCCAGTCGGCGCAATTCGGCGTCGATGCTGCCATACGCTTCATTGACGGTAATCGCCAGCCGCTGCCCTTCTGCGCTCAACTCAACGCCGCGCGCGCGCCGATGAAACAGGCGAAAGCCGAGGCGCTCTTCCAGTTGGCGAATCTGCTGGCTGACCGCGCCCGGGGTGATGTGCAGCTCTTCGGCACAACGGGTGAACGACAAGTGCCGCGCGGCACAGGCAAATACCTGCAGCCAGACGTAGGTCTGAGCATGCAATTGACGAGTCATTGTTTAGTCCTGCTAAAGGCTGTCTTAGGAGGTTTCGTTGGTCACCTCGAACGGAGGCAGGCAGTATCGCCGACATTGCGCTTGTCCGACAAAAAATGGCAGCGATTCCTACTCCATTGCTTGTAAGGGTTTAGCATGGCTATCAGTGTTTTCGATCTATTCAAAGTGGGCATCGGCCCGTCCAGTTCCCATACCGTCGGTCCGATGCGCGCAGCGGCGACATTTGCCCAGGCCCTGATCAATCAGCATCTGCTCAATGACGTGCGACGAGTGGAAATCCGCCTGTACGGCTCGCTGTCGGCCACCGGTGTTGGCCACGCCACCGACCGCGCGACGGTCATGGGCCTGATGGGCGAGTGGCCGGACAGCATCGATCCTTCGACCATCGATCCACGCATCCAGCAATTACGCGAAACCGGGCAATTGTCGCTTGCCGGTCAGCGTTCGATCGCTTTCGACTGGCAGAACGATCTGCTGCTGCTCGACGAAAGCCTGCCCTATCACCCCAACGCCATGTCGCTGACGGCCTTTGGCGAAAGCGCCGAGCTGTTCGCGCAAACCTATTACTCGGTGGGGGGCGGTTTCATCGTCGAAGCGGCTGAAGCCGAATCTGGCGCGGCGCCGGCGAGCGACGTGGTGTTGCCGTACGATTTTTCCAGCGCCGCCGAACTGCTCGCCCTGTGCAAACAACACAATCTGCGCGTATCCGAACTGATGATGGCCAACGAGCGCGCCTGGCGCAGCGACGCCGAGATCCGTCAGGGCCTGTTGCACATCTGGTCGGTGATGCGCGAGTGCGTCGAACAAGGCCTGCGCCACGAAGGCATCCTGCCCGGCGGGCTGAAAGTGCCGCGTCGCGCGGCGAAACTGCACCGCAGTCTGCTCGAAATCGGCAAACCGAATGTGATCAGTTCAACCCTGTCGGCAATGGAATGGGTCAACCTGTTCGCTCTCGCCGTCAACGAAGAAAACGCCGCCGGCGGGCGCATGGTCACCGCGCCGACCAACGGTGCCGCCGGAATCATTCCGGCCGTTCTGCATTACTACATGAAATTCAATCCGGACGCGTCTGACGATGACGTCGTCGCGTTCTTTCTCGGCGCAGCCGCCGTCGGCATTCTGTGCAAGAAAAACGCCTCCATCTCCGGCGCCGAAGTTGGCTGTCAGGGCGAAGTTGGTTCGGCTTGCGCAATGGCCGCCGCCGGCCTGGCCGACGTCCTCGGCGCGACACCTGAGCAACTGGAAAACGCCGCCGAGATCGGCCTGGAACACAACCTCGGCCTGACCTGCGATCCGGTCGGCGGTCTGGTGCAAGTGCCGTGCATCGAGCGCAACGCCATCGCTGCGGTGAAGGCGATCAACGCCACACAAATGGCCCTGCGCGGCGACGGCAACCACTTCATTTCCCTCGACCGGGTGATCCGCACCATGCGTGACACCGGCGCCGACATGCATGACAAATACAAGGAAACGTCGCGGGGCGGGCTGGCGGTGAATTGGGTGGAATGCTGATCCGCCTGATTGCACCGTCCGCGATCATCGACTCATTCCTGCCCTGAAAACGCGCCATAAAAAACGGCGAGCCCGAAAGCTCGCCGTTTTTTATGGCGTGTTTATTGTTCGACAATTTTTCCGGCATGCCCCTTGCTACATCGCCCTTGAGGCAAACGGAGATTGCGAACCTCAGCGAACGAGATGCCAGTGGTCTGGTGTTGCGAACCAAATCGGATCATGGCCGGTCAACAACTGCACGTTCAATCAGGCGGTGACGCATCATGGACAACCCATTTCAAATCATTACCGATGCCTTCGCGCCGGACTATCAGATCAATCTGAGCATTCAGGGGCTGGACGGCAGCATCATGCTGACCCTGTCCAACGCCGGCCGCATTGTGGCCAAACGCATGATCAGCGCCGAACAGCGCAACGATCCCGAGCGTTTGAAACGCCTGGTGCAAAGCATCCAGTTCGGCATCGCCATCGAACAGGGCCACAGCGCCATGTCGATCCTCGAAGCCATGACCAGCGGCGCCGGGCTGACCCCGCCACCGCCACGCGTCAAAGGCCAGCCCGGCCAGGCGGCGGGCCTTTAAAGCTCGCCCTTTTCCACTTCTGGATGCTCGCCGGAACCCGTGCCGATCTTGCGCTGCGGGTTCTCGATCTTCACCGAGGGAAATTGCGACGAAGCATAACGCACCACCAGAATCGCGAACGCCAGCAACAGGATGCCGCCGCACAGGTAGATGATGCCCATGTCCGGCGGGTTGTGGTGCGAGACATTGGAAATCAGCAGCCGCGTCAGCGCAGTGATTGCCACGTAGATCAGAAAGCGCACCGGCATGTGGTTGGTCTTGAAATAAATCCCGACCATCGCGCCCAGTTCCAGATAGATGAACAGCAACAGGATGTCATCAATCTTGATGTGCCCGACTTCGAGCATCCCGAGAAACTCCATCACCGCCGCCCACGCCGTCACCGCGCCAATGGCGAAAAGCGCCAGGTAGTGAAAGGTCTCGACGAACAGGTTGCCCAGGGACTCGGCCAGTTGATGCACGTTACGCCGCAGTTTCTCGGCCCAGTTGATTTTCACGATGAGTTTCCTTAGCCCGTTTCGGGCGGATGATGCGTATCGCACGTGACGTTTTTGCGCGCGCGCCTTGTTGCAATGAGTTTCATGCAGGTTCAGGGCCACGCATCATGGCGATCCGCCGCAAATCCCGCGCCGTGGCGTTTGGTCGCAGGCTCGCCGCTTTGCACACATAGCTGTGGGAGCACATCTGCTCGCGAATGGCAGCGACAAGGCCCCCTGACAAACGCCAAATCCGGTCTACATTGAAAAGCCACTACCCATGGCGCAGGGATTCGCTTATCCTTTTCGCTGTATATGGATACAGTAGTCGTCAAGACAACTTAACGTGAAGGCATGTGAGGTGGTGAATGGCCGTCGAAGTGGTATACCGCAGCAGCCGAGATCTGGAGCGCTTGTTCATGGATAAAGCCGAAGCTGATCGTCATGACAAAATGCTCGAACTGGCCGAATATCTGGCCGATGTGCTGCAAAAAGCCGTTCCGTCCCTGACCGAACAGCAAGTCGAAGAAGCCGGGATCTACATGGCGAAGAATCGCGATGTGTTCGCCCGGGCGTTCAAGAGCCAGCCCGATGCGTTGTCGGAGCTGATCAACGCGCCGACCGAGCCCGTCGAAAAAGCTGAAGCGGCAGAGCCTGACGAGGCGCCGGCGAAGCCCGCCAAAGCAGCTAAAACGCCGAAGTAATCAGAAAGATCGCAGCCTTCGGCAGCTCCTACACTCGGAATGTAGGTGCTGCCGAAGGCTGCGATCTTTTGCTTTTTCAGCGATACAAAACCTTCTCCGCCAACTCATCCGCCACCCGCGCCGGCGAGCGTTTTTCCGCCTGGGCGTGAGCAAAGACTTCGGTCAGCCGCGAACTGATTTTCGACAGATGCGCCGTGATGATCGGCAATTCCTCGCCACGATGCTTCAGCGAAACGTAGATCAGCCCGCCGGCATTGATCACATAATCGGGCGCATAAAGAATCCCGCGCCGTTCCAGTTGATTCGCCACATCAAGGTGCGAAAGTTGATTGTTCGCCGAGCCGGCAACTGCCGAACAACGTAGCTGTGACACCGAATGACTGTTGAGCACACCGCCCAATCCGCAAGGCGCAAGAATATCGCAAGGCGTGCTGAGCAATGCATCGTTGGCGATCGGGTGGGCATTGAGTTGTTCCATCGCCAGTTGCACCTTGCCGTGATCGATGTCACTGACCAGCAATTCGGCGCCCGCAGCATGCAGTTGCTCGGCCAGCGCAAAGCCGACATTGCCAAGCCCCTGGATGGCGATGCGCAGGCCTTCCAGGTTGTCGCTACCCAGACGCGCCATCGCCGTCGCGCGAATGCCGGTGAACACGCCCATGGCCGCGTGCGGCGCCGGGTCGCCTGCTGAAGTCGTGCTGGTGACATGCCGGGTCTGCTGGGCGATGCAGTCCATATCCGCCACTGAAGTGCCGCTGTCGATGGCGGTGATGTAGCGGCCGGCGAGTTGCTCGATACAGCGGCCGAAAGCCTCGAACAACGCACCGCGATTTTCTACGTGGACCGGACGCACGATCACCGCCACCCCGCCCCCCTGCGCAAGGCCGGCCAGTGCTGCTTTGTAGCTCATGTTTTGTGCCAGGCGAATGGCGTCCTCGACCGCAGATTCGTCGTTGGGATAGGCAAGGTAACGGCAACCGCCCAAGGCTGGACCCAGGCGGCTGTTATGAATGGCAATGACCGCCTTTAACCCGGTGCCCGGGTCAACGCTCAGATGCAGCGATTCCAGGCGAGTGCTTTGCATGAGAGCGAACATCGACAGGCTCCCGAATCACTTCTGGTAGAACGCCAGTATAGGCTTGCCCTTGGAAATTGCTGCCGCGCGCTGGCATCAGCCGCCGAGCGGACACTGTCAGGCTGCTATAACCTGCGCTCAAGGAGCCAGCCACTGGACGAACCACCCGGACGGGGCTAAAACGAGGCATTGGAGGAAGTTTTTTGATGAGTCCGCGCCAACGCTTTTTCGACTGCCTGCACCGCTCGCCGCCAGCCCTGCTGGAAGCTGCGCTGTGGATAAGCGCTGAGCACGACAAAACTCTCGAACCCGAGGCGCTGCTGCGCTCCTTCAATGATCTGCAACAACGAATCAGCTACGGCTTGCCGATGCTGCCGGTCAGCGAACTGGCGCAACCGCTGTTGCGCCGCATGGTCGACCTGGGTTTTGCGCAGGATGATTTCCTGCCGCTGCGCCCGCAAGCGGCACTGCTGCATCGTGTATTACAGACCCAACGCGGTCAGCCGCTGGCACTGGCGTTGATCGCGCTGGAACTCGCGCATGGGCTCGAGATTCCTTTGGTCGGGGTCAACTTCCCCGGACATTTTCTGCTGCGGGTTCCCGGCGCCGACCACTTGCTGGACCCATGCGGCGGGCGACGGCTGTATCCCAATGACTGTCGCGAACTGTTACAACGACAATACGGGCCGAACATGCAGCTCAGCGCCGAGCATCTGCTGACGGCAACGCCGGTGCAGATGCTGCAGCGCCTGTCACGCAACCTGCGTCAATTGCACCTGACCCATGACGACTTTATCGCCGCGCTCATTGATGCTGAGCGGGTACTCGAACTGGGTGGCGCCAAGGCCGCCGACTACATGGCTCGCGCCAGTCTGTATCAACGGCTGGATTGCCCGAACGCAGAACGATTCGACCTTGAGCATGCGTTATTGCTCAGCGAAGACCCGATCCAGCGTCTGCGCCTGACCGAACGCCTCGGGCATCTGCCACCCAACTCCGTCGTTCATTGACCGCTTTGTGCAGGCTCGCTCCCCTTGAACCCGATACAAACCTCTGTGGGGCGGGCAAGCCCGCCCCACAAGGTTACGGTGTGTCCGGCTGATTGGCTGGATGCGCTGTGATAAACGCCGGATGTTCAGCCGCTAGCGCAGCTACGCGGCGGATTTTCGGATACGCCTCAAGGCTGACGCTGAACCGCTCTGCCGCATACAACTGCGGAATCAGATACACATCCGCCACACACGGCCATTCGCCAAAACAGAATCCGCTGTCGCCGATCAACTGCTCCACCGTGGCCAGCCCTTGGGTGATCCAGTGACTGATCCACTCCACCACCTGCGCCTCATCCTGCCCCGACTGCCGCAGGCGATTGAGTACGCTGACGTTATGCAACGGATGCACATCGCAGCCGATCACCGCCGCAACACCGCGAACCTGTGCGCGCGCCACCAGATCATCCGGCAGCAACGGCACCTGTGGATAACGCTCCTCCAGAAACTCAATGATCGCCGGCGACTGAATCAGCACCGCTCCGTCGTCAGTGCGCAAGGCAGGCACCCGGCCCTGGGGATTGATCGCCAGAAATCCTGCTTGCCGGTGTTCACCCCCCGACGGTGCGATGAGGTTGACCGGCAGCGCCTGGTAATCAAGACCCTTCAACGCCAGCGCAATTCGCACCCGGTACGACGAAGTGGAGCGGTAATAGCCATAGAGATCCATGAGCCGCTCCTGTCAGCGTGCAGCGATCACGGTGCCGCGGCACTCGCCGAAGCCGATCGAGGCAAAACCTTCGCGGGCGCAGCGGGCGCGCAGGATGATTTCGTCACCGTCCTCAAGGAACTTGCGCACTTCGCCGGAGGCCAGTTCGATCGGTTTCTTACCGCCCTCAGTGATCTCCAGCAGACTGCCGAACTGACCGTTTTCCGGGCCGGACAATGTGCCCGAACCGAACAGGTCACCGGCCTGCAACTGGCAACCGTTGACGCTGTGGTGCGCAACCATTTGCGCAACAGTCCAATACATGTAGCGAGTGTTGCTCAGGGTCAGGCGATGGGCCGGCAGGTTCTGCTCGCGCATGGCTTCGGTACGCAGCAGCACTTCCAGCTCGATGTCGAAGGCGCCGCCGTCCTGATCACGCTTGTCGAGCAGATACGGCAGCGGCTGCGGATCACCTTCAGGGCGAGCCGGTTGCGCCGTGCGGAACGGCGCCAATGCTTCGGCCGTCACTACCCAGGGCGAGACACTGGTGATGAAGCTTTTCGACAGAAATGGCCCTAACGGCTGGTATTCCCAAGCCTGGATATCCCGTGCCGACCAGTCGTTGAGCAGGCAGAACCCGGCGATATGCTCGGCGGCGTCACCGATGGCAATCGGCTCGCCCATCTCGTTGCCCTGCCCGATCCAGATACCCAACTCCAGTTCGTAATCCAGACGCGCGCATGGGCCGAATACCGGTTCGGTCTGCCCGGCCGGCAGCGTCTGGCCCTTTGGCCGGCGCACGTCGGTGCCGGACGCTCGCACCGTGGAAGCGCGACCGTGATAGCCGATCGGCACATGCTTGTAGTTCGGCAGCAGCGGGTTATCGGGGCGGAACAGTTTGCCGACATTCTGCGCGTGCTCGATGCCGACATAGAAATCGGTGTAATCGCTGATCCGGGCCGGCAGATGCATCTGGCAATCGGCAGCCAACGGCAAGACTTTCGCGCCTTGCGCTTCGATGTTGCCGCGCAGGGTGCTGCCTTCACTGAACAGCTCGATCAGGCGTTCGCGCAGAGCAACCCGCGCCTCACGGCCGAGCTCAAAGAACGCGTTCAACTGCCCGCCGTGCATGGCTTGCACCGCACTGCGTGCGAGACCATCAAACAGCCCCCCCTCAAGCCCGACTTGCAAATCGAAGATGTGCTCGCCGATCGCCACGCCTGCGCGAGGCGTCGAACCGTTCAGGCTGAACACGCCCAGCGGCAGATTCTGCAACGGGAAATCGCTGTGACCGTTGGCCGAAGCGACCCAGCTGCGGGGGATGGAATTCTGTGTCATGGGTTATCTCCGGGTCGGGTCGAATGTGGCGGGCAGCGTCGCCCAGCAGGCGTCGTAACTCGATTGCAATTGTGGGCAGTCGAGGGCAAAGCGGGTTGGACGCAGCACTTGGCTGGTCTCGAACATGAAGGCCATGGTGTTGTCGATTTTTGCCGGTGCCAGCTGGGCGTTGATCGCCCTGGTGCAGGTCTCGCCGTCCGGGCCATGGGCGCTCATGCAGCTGTGCAGCGACGCGCCGCCGGGCACGAAGCCTTCGGCTTTGGCGTCGTATTCGCCCTGGATCAGCCCCATGAATTCATTCATCAGGTTGCGGTGGAACCACGGTGGCCGAAAGGTGTTTTCGGCAACCATCCAGCGCGGCGGGAAGATCACGAAATCAAGGTTGGCCAGACCGTGCACACTGGTCGGAGAGGTCAACACGGTGAAAATCGACGGATCGGGGTGATCAAAGCTCACCGTGCCGATGGTGTTGAAACGGCGCAGGTCATATTTGTACGGCACGTTGTTGCCGTGCCAGGCGACCACGTTCAGCGGTGAATGATTGAGTTCGGTGGCCCACAACTGGCCAAGAAATTTCTGCACCAGAGTGGTCGGTTGCTGGAGGTTTTCGTAGGCGGCGACCGGAGTGAGGAAATCCCGTGGATTGGCCAGACCGTTGCTGCCGATCGGCCCCAGATCCGGCAGGCGCAGCGGCGCGCCATGGTTCTCGGCGAGGTAACCGCGTGCCTGCGGGTCGAGCAATTCGACGCGGAATTTCAGGCCACGCGGCAGTACGACAATTTCCAGCGGCGCCACATCAAGCACGCCCAGTTCGGTGGCGATGCGCAGGCGACCGAGTTGCGGCACCAGCAGCATCTCCCCATCGGCGTTGAAGAACACGCGCTCCATCGAACGGTTGGCGACGTAGTTATAAATGCTGATGCCGGACGGTTTCTCAGCGCCAGCGTTGGCGGCCATGCTGATCAGTCCGTCGATGAAATCGGTCGGTTCGGCCGGAATATCCAGCGGGTTCCAGCGCAGACGATTGGGTGTCACTTCACCCAACGATCCGCCTGCCAGTTGCCGTTCCAGTTTGACGAACGCCGGGTGATTGGCCGATGGCTGAATCCGGTACATCCAGGTACGCCGCGCTTCACTGCGCGGCATGGTGAAGGCGGTGCCGGAGAACAGTTCGGTATACAGGCCGTACGGGGCTTTTTGGGGGGAATTCTGGCCAACAGGCAGCGCGCCGGACAAAGCTTCTGTGCTGAATTCGTTGCCGAACCCGGACTGATACGCCAAGGCCTGAGCGGTTGAATCGGAGTTCATGGAGCCTCCTGAACAGGGAGTCGGCAGTGGCCCATCGCTCTGGTTCAGAGGTCTCGGCACGCCGGGGTTGTTATTATCGTAATCTGATTACGCATAACGTAATTTGCTCGCTATCCAGCGTCAAGCTATAAAGACGCCCATTCGAACCGGAACCGCCAGCCCCCATGGAAAAAACCAGCGACAGCAACGGCAAACAGAAAGTCCGCTCCGCCGAGGTCGGCACCGACATCCTCAAGGCCCTGGCCGAGTTGTCGCCGTCGACTTCGCTGTCGCGTCTGGCCGAACACGTGCAAATGCCGGCGAGCAAGGTGCATCGCTATCTGCAGGCGTTGATTGCCTCCGGATTTGCCGAACAGAATGCCGCGACCAACCATTACGGCCTCGGTCGCGAAGCGCTGCGCGTGGGCCTGGCCGCACTCAACAGCATGGACGTATTGAAAGTCGCCGCCCTGCCGCTGTCCGAGTTGCGCGATGAACTCAATGAAACCTGCTTCCTCGCGGTATGGGGCAATCAGGGCGCAACCGTGGTGCACATCGAACCGGCCGTGCGCGCAGTGACAGTCGTGACTCAATTGGGTTCGGTGCTGCCGCTACTCAGCTCGTCCACCGGGCTGGTGTTCAGCGCCTACCTGCCGCACCGGGAAACCGCTGAGTTGCGCCAACAGGAAATCGCTGTCGCGAAGCATCCACTCAAGGACGAAGCAGTTTATGCAGCGCTGTGCGAACAGATCCGCGAACGCGGTCTGCATCATGTGCACGGTTTGTTGATGCCGGGCGTGGACGCGCTCTCAGCGCCAGTATTCAACGCAGTCGGGCAAATCGCTGCGGTGCTGACCATCGTCGGTCCGACTTCGTTGTTTCACGCCGACGAAAACGGCCCGGCGGCGCAGCGGTTGTTGGCTGCGACGCGGGCCGTGAGTTGGCGGATGGGGTATGAAAGATAAGGGCGAACCATGAGCGTTCGAAACAGCTCAACGAACCGTGGTTTTGCTCTACGCGGCGTCAGCCTCTTTCATCAGTGACTTGAAGAAACCGATCAGTTGATGCACAGCGCGCTCGCTCAAATCCCGCTAAACAAGTATCCCCATTACTTGGGCTTTGGCCACAGCCTGGGTTCTACGTTCCACACCCAGTTTGCCATTGATGCGCCGTGCGTGAGTCTTGACCGTATGTAACGAAATAAACAGTTGTTCAGCAACTTGCTGATTCGACGCTCCTTGAGCAATCAGCATCAGCACTTCGCGTTCACGCCGACTCAACCCCGGCGCAGGCTCGCCCGGCTCGGAGTGCAGGGCCGGCACTTGCGTGCCGATCAACCTGCCCGAACCTCCTCGGCGCAATTCCCATTCGCGCAGCGCCTGCTGTAGCTGGCAGCGTTCCACCAGCACACCGGCTCGCTGGAAAGCTTGATGTGCCGCTGCCGTGTCACCGTTTGATTCGGCCAACTCGGCGCAGGCCAGCAGCAGCTCCGTTTGCGCCGTCAACATGCCCCGGGCCTGAGCCTGTTCCAGCAACTGCTCGATGGCTGCAAGACAGCTTCCATCTGGATGCAATCGCGTGTGCGCGCAGGCCAGCAAATATTCCACGCGGATAATCAGCTCGAACGTTGCGGGCGGCGCCTGCAGCGCAGAGGGACCGCGATAATGCCGCAACAGCCGGCCCAACGCTTCTTGCGCCAGTTGCGGTCGGCCCTGCTGCAACCAGAACTGACTGCTGACCTGCAGCACGACACCGCGATAGACCGTATCGGGAATCTGGCGCTGCTGCATGACTCTTTCGGCCTCGCGCAAACGCTCAAAGGCGCAAGCATAATCACCGCGATTGCCGGCCAGTTGCGCTTGCCCCAGGTAGCCGTACAAGACCCGTTTGTCGGCACTGCGCAAGCAATCTTCAAGGCCCCGGCTGAACAGATCCGCAGCCTGCTCTTCGAGGCCCATGCACAGCGCCAGCCGTCCGCGTCGCAGGGCAATCCGGCCCAGCAGCGGCACGGGCACCATGGCGCGCTGGCGCAGCAAGTGCTCGATGTCCACCAGCAGTTGCTCTGCACGCAGCGGCGCTCCTCGATGTTCGAGCCATTGTGCATGGTCAAGCTCAAGCAACCCTTCGAACAGCAACGAGCCGTGGGCGCGCGCCAGGCACAACGCCTCCCGATTGAGGGCATGAGCCTGATCGAGTTCACCGCCCAGTAACGCTTGCTGGGTCAGTCCCGACAGGCACATCAATCGCGCCTGCCAGGCATCCCCAGCCAGCCCTGACAACGCCTCCTGAAAGCTGGCGCGTGCGGACTCCATCTGCCCCTGCAGATGGCTGAGCCAACCTTGATGCGCCAGCCAACGTGCCAGCAGTTGCTGCTCCTGATGGGCTGTCGGCTGCGGCATGAAGCGGGCGAGATGGGCCAGGCATTGCCCGGCCTGTTCGAATCGACCGGCGAACATCAAGGCCCCGGTGACCAGCCCGATGACCTGCGGTGTCATCAGGGTCAGCTCCTGAGTGTGTTGCTCATGCAAGCGCAACAACAGGACGACGATCTGGTCTTCGAGCAAATCCTCGACGCTCAAATGCTGCAACAGGCTGACGGCAGTTTCGTACTCATCGGCCATCAACGCTTGCTCGAACGCTGCTCGCCAATCCTGCGTCGCGGTGTACCACTGGCAGGCGCGCCGGTGCCAGGAGCGCGCGCACGGCCAATGCGACGCCTGCACGATTCGCGACAGCGGTGGGAAGACCTGTAGCCAGTCAGCGGAGTGCTGCCACGGCTCGATAAAGCAGCCCAGCACTTGCAGGTCTTGCAGCAGTTGTGCGCCTTCGCCGGAGCCGAACAAATGCTCACATAACAGCGCGTTGAACCGTGGCAGGTGAGCCAGAACACGCCATGCCTCGTCCTGTTCCGGCGTCAGGTGGCTGAAGAGTTCGTGCTGCAGGTAGTCGAGCAAAGTGTCGACGCGCTGCTGCGGCTGCGGGTTTTGCGACCAGTCGCACTTTTGCAGAATCACCATGCGCGCCCCCGCGCACCACCCACCGGTACGCTGCATGATACGGGCGGCGACACGGTCCGCCTGGTCTGGCGGCAAATGGCGCAACACCGATACAACCTCACCGTGAGTCAGCGCCAGGCTGGCGCGCTCGGATTCGTAGAGTTCGTCATCGAGCAACAGGCGCGGCCAGTTGCACTGCGGTCGACGGCGAGTACTGATCCACCAGGTCAGCGCCGGGCTGCTGACTGCCAGCAATCGATCCAGCAGAGCATCCAGCGCCGGGTCCGGCAAACGGCTGTAGTCGTCGATAAACAGCGAAGTCGGCCTCGACCAGTGAGCCAATTCTGCCAACAACTGCGAAACGTCAAGGCCTTCGACCAGCCCGAGCGCCCGAGTCAGACGCAGGCAAAAGGCCTCGGCGCTGAGCGCTGCGCCCGCCAGCGGCAACCAGATTGCCTCGCAGTCTGCGCGCATCTGCAAAAGGCATTCGGTCAGCAGTGCGGTTTTGCCGCTACCTGCGGGCGCACACAACAGCCTGACCCGCGCGCTCGATGCCAGCAGCGGTTCACTCAAGCGAGGGCGAGGTTGATGATGCGAAGAAAGCCTGGGCAAAAATCCGGGTCGATCCAGGCACGGGGTCATGGCGGTCATCGGGTGAGCCTTCTTATCGTTGTGCGCTCACCCTAGCCCTCTCCTGCGTGCTTGTTGACGAGTATTCAGCACGCTGATTGATGGCCATAAAAAAGGCGACCGTACGGTCGCCTTTTGCCCAGCGGTGCAGCAGCCCCGTTACCGTACGCCCTCGGCGCGCAGAGCCGACGGGGTGTAATCCGCAGCCTTGGCTTCGAAGCCGAATTCGAAGCTGTGCTTCTCTTCGTTTTTCATGCCCAAGGCAATATAGCGGCCGGCGATGATGTCGTAGAGCGCTTCCAGCGTGTAGGCCTGCGCTTGGTGATCGTAATAGTACTGCGCGTGACCTTCGGCGACGCGCCACAGTTGCCCGCGACCGTCATAGTGATCAGCCAGCGCCACTTGCCAGCTGTCCTCGTCGATGTACATGTGGCGTTTGGCGTAAATGTGTCGCTCGTTCGGTTTCACCGTGCCGATGACTTCCCAGACGCGATGCAGTTCGTAACGGGTCAGGTCCTGATTGATGTGGCCTGCCTTGACGATGTCGTCGTACTTGAGTTTCGGCGAGTCGAGTTTGTAACTGTTGTAGGGAATGTACATTTCCTTCTTGCCGACCAGTTTCCAGTCGTAGCGATCCGGGGCGCCGGAGAACATGTCGAAGTTGTCGGACGTGCGCAGGCCGTCGGCCGCTGTACCCGGCCCGTCATAGGCCACTTGCGGGGCACGCCGCACACGGCGCTGACCGGCGTTGTAGATCCACGCCAGGCGCGGCTCCTTCACCTGATCAAGAGTCTCGTGCACCAGCAGCACGTTACCCGCCAACCGCGCCGGGGCGGTCACCGATTGCTTGAAAAAGGTCAGCACGTTGGCGGCTTTTTCCGGGTCGATGTCTTTCATCAGTTGCGGCACGGCGATCTCTTCTTCGAAGCGGATCGGCGTGTAGCTGCCGTTGGTTTGTGGCGTGACCTGGGTGATGATCCGCCGCAGATTGCCACCGTGATAACGGGTGATGTGGTTCCACAGCACCTCGACGCCGTTCTTCGGAATCGGGAACGCGTAGTAGCGGTTGCCGGTGAAATTGGCCAGACCGTTGCCGTCGTTGATCGCGTTGACGTTGAGCGCGCTGCGCTTGGCCGACTCATAGATTTCCGCTGGCGCACCCACGGTGCGGTGGGTCGGGTAGACCGGGATCTTGTAGGTTTGCGGGTAACGTTTGAACATCGCCACCTGGCCATCGGAGAGCTTGCTTTTGTATTGCTCGACGTTCGCGGCGGTGATGGTGAACAGCGGTTTTTCGTTGGCAAACGGGTCGGCGAGGAAGCCCTTGCTGTCCACCGCACCGGCGTTTTTCGGGATGCCGCCGGTCCAGGCCGGAATCGAACCGTCCGCATTGCCGGCCTTCTCGGCGCCGAGCGGGGTCAGGCTGGTGCCGAGTTTGTTCGCTTCATCCGGCGACACCGCCGCCATCACGTTGGCGGCCAGCAGACTCAGGGCCAGCACGCCACATTGCAGAATCGTTTTGCGCATTGCAGTCATCCTTCTCGGGCAGATCAGAAGTTCACGCCGAAGCTCAGGGCCACGAAGTCACGGTCTTCGAGGACGTTGTAATCGCCACCGAAAAAGTCGGTGTAACTCAGGCTTGCGGTGTAGGTGTTGCGGTAGTCGGCATCGACGCCAACGCTGATGGCTTTCGCGCCTTCGTTGAACAGGCCGTTGGGGCCGTACCCCGCGACGTCATGCGACCACGAGAGGTTGGGCTTGAGGTTGATCCCGCCAATGACGTTGGCGTAATCGAGAATCGCCCGGGCGCGATAGCCCCACGAAGTCGAGGTGACGAAACCGTCGGTATCGCCGCCGAATCCGTACTGGCCGTAGACCGAATCACGGCCGTAACGCAGCTCACTGCGTGACTCCAGACCACCGACATGCACCACTGCCGCTTCGCCGACCACTGTCAGGCGCTCGGCGCCCAGTACCTGATCGAAGAAGTGCGTAAGAGTGCTCTGAACCTGCGTGACTTCCTTGCGTCGGTAGCCTTTGTTGTCCGCGCCCGGCGAGGTGGCGAGTGGCGATGCGGTACCGCCGGCAATCGGGTTGACCAGGGCCAGGGTCAAGTCGTTGGTATTGACCTGCACCGGCGCGTTCGGCCGATAGCTGATCTCGCCGGTCCATGCGGTGCCGGTGGGCAGAGTGGTGGAGAAACTGGCGCCGTACAGGCGAATGTCTTCCGGATATTCGAGGTAGTACTGACCGCGTCCGAGCATCACGCTTTGCGCCAGCCCCGCACCGCTGCCAGGCGCCAGGCCATTGGCGATGCCGACCATGCCCGGCAATGCCGCCAGTGTCGACAGCCCCGCCGTGGTGGTGCCGACCGTCGGCGTACGGCTGTGGTAATTCATGAAGTACAGGCCATATTCGGTGTCTTCGCCGAGCCAGCGCAGCGCCGTACCCCACTGCCCCGAATCGCGCGCATCACGATCGCCACCGCGGGGGATCACCACGCCTTCGCGGGTCACTTGTATACCTTGGCCGAACGCAGTGGTCAGCGGCACCAGCGGCGCCACCGCCGGACTGCCGACGGTGTAGCCGTTGGTGCAACCGTCCGCCGCTACGTCGACGCCGAAAAACGTGCCGCAGTTGTCGAGAACGGTCTGATCCCACTCCAGTTGGTAGAAGCCTTCGACCGAGAGTTTGTCGGTCAGACTTTGTGAACCGAACAGCATGTTCACCGGGATCAGGCCTTCCTTGATCTCGGCACCGGGACGCCGAAATGCCGAAACGTCGACCGGGTTGATGCTGTTGATCGAGTTGCCGATGAAGGTACTTTCGCCCCAGCTCACCACCTGCTTGCCGGCGCGCACGGTGCCCGGCAAATCGGCGATGGCGTAGTTGTGATAGACGAAGGCATCGAGGATCTGCGCGCCGGAAGACTTGGCGCCTTCCTTGCGGCCGCTGTCGCTGATCTGTTTGAACTCGCGGTCTTCGTCCTTGAGCTCGAAGTCGTACCAGTATTTGCCCCGCACGAACACGCCAGTGTCGCCGTACTTCAGCTCGAGGTCGTGGATGCCCTTGAAGATCTTCGAGAAGGTTTCGCCCTTCTTGAAATTCAGACGCCCGTCATCACCAGTGGAAGATTGTCCGCTGCCTCCATTGACCGTGCCCACCAGCGAGTTGTCGGCATCACGAAGGCCCCAGCTCGCGCCGATCGATAGGGACGAGTCGAAGGTGCCTTCGATTTCGCCGATGTTGAACGCAACCGCTTGCGCCTGGGCGCAGCAACCCAAAGCCACCGCTGCGGCCAGCGCGTGCGGCGTGAAGATGGCGCGCATTGTTGTTTTTGTCATGCGTCTTCCCCGGTGAGTGACAGAAGGCCCCACCCTACTGTCGGGTGAAGCGGTCGATAAGCGCACCAAGGAGGTATTTGCGTTGTCGCCCGAAAGGATGAATCGCCTTGCACGGCGGTGCCTGGAGCAGTTCATGGACTGGCTGGATGGCCCATCATCAGCGCCATCCATGTGCACGCCACTGTTGCGCGCCCCGTAACAGTGCATGTCCGGAATCGGTATTTTTCCTACAGCCTCAAGCCCGTATTCTGAGACCGCTTTCCCGCATACGTGAAAGCGCCGAGCTCGCTGCGCTGAACGCGCGAGCAATTGGCTTCAGATTTCGGATGAATCGATTTTCGGTTTATCGCCCCGCTGTTCACTGACGTTGATTTGTAGCTCCTTGATCCAACGTCTTACCTTGGCCGCTGCGTCTGCAGCGGCCTTTTTTATGGGCGTTCAAAAAGGCTGGATAGCGGTTCGGCAACGCTTCCGATCAGCGCGTCAGACATTTCTTCGAAGCCTGGACGAATTCCTTCTGCATCGATGAAAACCAGCGAAAACCCTTTCGACATAACGCCCTGTTACTGACGGGCTTCTCGGATTTGATTACCGCCACTCTGAGGTAACTTGAAACACCTCCACCATTCGCTGGTGACACGGATGTCATCGCCACCCGTGCGCACTTTCGATCGAGTGAAAACGCACATTCAAAAGGATATGAATATGCCAAAGCCTCCACCGTTGGAACTGGATCCAGTCGGGAGTTCGGTCCTGATGGCTTCGAACCGTTCAAAGAACGTGACATGAATTACTCCTACAGCGGCATGTTCGACCCTGCCGGCGCCAATCCGCAGACGCGTGAATTGATGCATGAAACGCAAGTCGCCGTGGAACAGGAATTCAACGCAAGAACCGCCTCGATTCCACAAACCATTGAGGTCGAACTGGCGGCGACCAGGCTGGAAGGGCCGACGAATCCTCTGCCACCTGCCGCAGCACTGGCCCGCGAAGTGGGCGTCAGGAACACGTTGATTCAACGCAAGAGCGCCGAGTTTCAACGGCAGACCGCGATTGCCAATCGCTTTTATGGCAGCGATCCACTGGGAAAAACCTTCAAGGATTACCTGAATCAGGCATCGGCCAATCGGCGCGCGCATGGCGCAGCGGTCCGCAGCAGAGCGTGGTGGAGCGAGTCGTTTCGGGCCGCCCACGAAGCGCGGCTGCTGGGCCAGACATTGGCGCTGCTCAACCAGCAACAGGCTGGCGTACTCAATTGGCTGGCCACCGTACAAGCCCAGGATCAGGCACAGGCGGCAGCGGCAGAGGCGCAACGCCAAGCTGCAGAACGTGCTCGCATTGCCGCGGAGCAACAGCGCCAGCGTGACATTGCCGAAGCGGTGCGCCGTGAGCGGGAAGAAACCCGCGTACGCGAACAGGCGCGTCTGGCCGCGTTGGCGCAGAAACAGCGTCGGCATGCCGAACAGGCTCGATTGGCGGCTGAGACCGCGCGCCTGAATGCCGAGGCTGAAGCTCGGGAGAAAGAGCGGCTGGCTGAGTTGAAAATCGCCCGGGCCGAGGCACAAGCCAAAGCTGAAGCAGCGGCGCTGGCCCATGCGGCAGATCAGGCTCGGTTACAGGAGGACAGGAAGCATGTCTTTCCAGCCTCTGGAGCAATGGCCAGCAACGGCCCGGCCGTTTCTTTCGCTTCGACAGCCGTCCCGCTCAGCCCGGCTACCTCGGCGGGAATACTCAATGCGCTACGTACGGCAAAAGCGACCCTGACAGCGACGGGCACGGCGCTGTTCGGCAGTCCGGTATTGATGGGGTTCGCAGCGCTATTGATGCCGTCACCTCTGGGCAACGGGGAACGCTTTGCGATGAGCGTTCCACTGGCCGAGTTGTCGTCCGAGCCGGCCGAGACACTGCGTGAAATCGCAGACCGGCAAGGTACTTTGGAGATGCAGGTCGGGCTAGGCATCAGGCGACTCGGGGCTGGCACGCAAGTGTTCGTCGCTACGAGTGATGACTTCCATATTCGCTCAAGTGTGCTGGTTCTCAATGCCGCATACGATTTGCTCACCGACGTATACCAGATCGCGCTATCGGACTCGCCCACCGACGTGCTGACCTGGACACCCGCTATCTCACCGGGTGAGCAATCGACCGCTTTGCCAATAGTGGATACCGGTTCTCCCGCCTATCCCGGCGCTTCCATTGTTCCGCTTGAGGGGCGGCTGGATCTGAACCCGATCCTGGTCGAAGGCTGGGATCGATTCATCATCGTGTTTCCGGCTGATTCGGGGATAGAGCCGCTTTATGTGGTGTTCAGCGGTCCGTATGAGGGGGCGACCGAAGAGGGGAAGCACAGCGGACGTGGTTTCAACCCTGACGAGATCGGAGATGAAATAGCAGATCTGCAGTGGACAACAGCCATTGTTTCACCGGAAGGAACGGACATAGTGAAGTTACACATTTCGAAGTTTCCGCAATCAGCTGCCAATGACGTAATGCTTGAACGCCTGGAGCGAATCGCTCGTGGAGAACTCGAAGCTACCGACACTGACAAACGTTTCTACACTCACGAGATAAGGGAGTTCGAAAGATTCAGAGCTTTAGGCTTTGGTGATACCGAGATGCCTGAGATCGGGTCACCGATCTGGAATAACGTGCATACGGCAACGTTGGAAGATTTCCAGTTGAAAGACGATCCCAAACTTCTTTACACGCCCGAAGCACTGGCTGCTGCAACGGAGCAGGAAGAACGTGATTACCAGAAATTGCTGAAGGAGGTGTGGCAATGAGCACCGTTGAGATGATCGTTAAAAATGAACCTCTGGATGACATAGTCACGGTGTTCGCGTTACTTCAGGCAACGCCACATCTGGACATGACGATCAGACGCCACAATCGAGACCTGATCAACGAGTATGGGGCCCTGGAAGCATCGTACTCTCGGCTCTTCGCTGCCGGAATCTTGCTGGAGGGAGAAAAGGGCCTCGCTATCAAAGGACCTAACTGGAAGCCCCCCAAGTTCATGACAGAAAAAAGATACATCTGAAAGCTGGAGCCACCAGGCAAGAAGGCTGGTGGCTCCGATACTTTCAAATCGAATACTTCTGCAAATTCGCCATCATTTCCTTCAACGCTTCAATATTGTCCTTCGGGTGCGCCGCGCCCTCGAAATCACAAATCTGCTGCCAGTGCGCCGCCACATCCTCCGGCGAGAACCCTTCGCGCGGGTCGAAGCCGGCGCCGAGGCTACGTTCCCAGCGCACCTTGCCCATCCAGCCGCCGCCGACTTCGAACAGGCCGGACGTTTCCTGACACTGCTCACTGGCCAGATACACCACCAGCGGGCTGACCAGTTCCGGCTTCAGCTGCTCGAAGACTTGCGGCGGGATCAGGCCTTCGGTCATGCGTGTGCCGCCGGTCGGGGCGATGGCGTTGACCAGAATGTTGTTCTTGCGTCCCTCGATCGCCAGCGTTCGGGTCAACCCGTAAAGCCCGAGTTTGGCCATGCCGTAGTTGGACTGCCCGAAATTGCCATAGATGCCCGAAGTCGATGCCGTGAAAATCACCCGACCGTAGTTTTGCTCGCGCAGATGCGGCCAGGCAGCACGAGTCACCTTGTAGGCGCCTTCGACGTGGACGCGATAAACCAGATCCCAGTCGGCGTCGTCCATCTTGTGAAACGATTTGTCGCGCAGAATCCCGGCGTTGTTGACCACCACGTCGACGCGGCCAAAGACGTCGAGGGCGTTTTGCACCAGTTTGTCGCCGTCGGTGACCGAGTCATGGTTGGCTTCGGCGATACCACCAGCCTCGCGAATTTCCGCCACCACGCGGTCGGCGGCCGAGGCATTGGCGCCCTCGCCCTGCGTCGAGCCACCGAGATCGTTGACCAATACCCTGGCGCCCTGTCTGGCGAACAGCAGCGCATGCGCACGACCGAGGCCGCCACCGGCGCCGGTGACAATCACGACTTTATCTTCGAAACGCACAGGCTCATTCATTGCAGCAACTCCAGCAGGCCAAGGGATAGTGGTCCCGAGTGTCAGGCACGGCGCTTTGGGTCACAACGAACACGGCTGGGGCTGAATGGTGCGCGATAAGGCTGGGGGATGATCGAGACTGCCAGCTCGCCTAGAGCCTCTGCTCTCGATGAAAATCAGGAGTAAGCCACCTTGCGCGGAGGCAATACCAGACGATCACGAAACGCCAGATAGTGCTTGAGCACCTGCACCGGGGCTTCGGTCTGCGGATAGTGGCCGATGCCCGGCAACAAAATGGTGTCCGCATCAGGGATGAGTTCGCGATAACGCTCGACCATGTGCACGCCGGAGATCGGATCGAATGCGCCGTCGATCACCCGCAAGGGAATGTCCCCCCGCTGCATGGCAGCCACCCAGCGGTCGCGCTGCACCCGGCGCTCCGGAATGTAGGTGATCAATTTGTGCAGGATGCGCGGGCCATGGTTGCTGTCGACCAGACTCCAGTAATCATCCAGTTCGCTTTCAGTCGGCTGGGTCTGCGGGCCGAAGATCTGCCGAAATCCTTTGACCAGCGCTTCACGGCTGAAGGCGCGGCCGAGCAGCCAGCCAATCGGGCTGAGCAGCAGTTTTTGCATCAGTAAAGGCCGGTGGGTCTCCGGAAACAGACCGCCATTGAGGAACACGCAACTGGCAACTTCGATGCGTTTTTCGTAATGCCGCGCGAGTAATTCCTGAGCGACGCTGTCGCCATAGTCATGAGCGAAAATATGCACGGCTTGTTCAACCTGCAGATGGGCGAGCAGCGCCTGTTGCAGATCGGCCTGTTCCAGCAGGCTGTAGGTGTGATTGCGCGGTTTCGCCGAATCGCCGAAGCCGAGCATGTCGCAGGCGATCACCCGATAACGCTGAGCCAGTGGCTGCCACAGGTAATGCCAATCCCAGCTGGCGGTCGGGAAACCGTGGATCAACAGCAGCGGCTCACCCTGCCCGACCGTCCAGTAACGAATCGTCTGACCACGGAAAACGAACGTCCGGCTGCGCTTGCGCCAGACACTCAGCGGAATCTCGGCGAGCGGCATTAGAATTTATACCCCGGATCCTGGAGATCGAGTTTGCGCAGCAGCGCCGGCCACGCCAGCGCGCCGCCCATGCCCTGCGCGCTCTTGGTCACGCCGGCAATCATCGCCTTGGCGCCGGCGAGAATCTGCGATTCGATGGCGATCAGTTCCGCCCCACCCGTTTGTGCCATGACCTGAATATCGCAGGCACGCTGGAAGGTGAACATCATCAGAAAGGTATCGGCGATGGTGCCGCCGCAGGTCAGCAAACCGTGGTTGTGCAGCATGAGAAAGTTGTTGTCGCCGAGATCGGCCTGCAGACGCGCCTTCTCTTCATGGTTCAGCGCCACACCTTCATAGGCGTGATAAGCCAGGCTCGACAACACGAACAACGACTGCTGACTGATCGGCAGCACCCCCTGCTTTTGCGCCGACACCGCCACGCCCGACGCAGTGTGCGTATGCAGCACGCAAACCACATCGTGGCGCACCTCGTGGACGGCGCTGTGGATGGTGTAACCGGCCGGGTTGATCTCGTAAGGGCTGTCCATGAGTTTATTGCCGGCCTGATCGACTTTCACCAGGCTTGAAGCGGTAATTTCATGGAACATCAAGCCAAACGGATTGATCAGAAAATCTTCGGTGCCGGGCACCTTGGCGGAAATATGCGTGAAGATCAGATCGTCCCAGCCATGCAGCGCGACCAGGCGATAACAGGCGGCAAGGTCGACGCGAGTCTGCCACTCGGCAGCGCTGACCTGGTCTTTGACATTCGGCGACGACTGGACGGGGGCTACGCTCACTGTATGCACCTCTGCGTTCTTCTTGTTCTGCTCGTGTCAGCAGTCTAGTCAGGCGCAGGGCATCGCGTAGTTGCATTGGCAGCCAGCTTGATGACTGAACGAGTCAGTCAGGCAGACAGCCTGTATCACTGCCGACACAACGACGCTTGCAAGGTGCAGCGAAAATCCTGGCCGATCAGCCCTTGAGCGCTTCGATCAGTTGCGCCAGCCACGGCTCGGCATCGGTTTCCGGCGTCACGCTTTCGCAGGCGTCGATGCGCAGCATTTCCTGCACCTCATTCACGCCCAATTCGGCAAACAACTCGCGCATCTGCTCGCCACCGCCGCAAAAGGTGTCGCCATAGCTGGCATCACCGAGGGCGATCACCGCGCCGGGCAGGCCGCGCAATGTGGCAGGCAACTGATCGCGCAGGGTCGAATACAACGGTTGCAGGTTGTCCGGCAACTCGCCCATGCCAGTGGTCGAAGTGACGGCAAGAAGGGCCTCAGGGCCGGACGCCAGAAGATCGGCCAGCGTGGCGCGCGAGTTGTAAAAGGTATCAAAGCCGGCGGCTTTCAGCAGGTTCTGGGCGTGGCGGGCGACTTCTTCGGCGGTGCCATAGACCGAACCGGAGAGAATGGCGACTTTCATCAATCTGATCCTGAAACTGAAAAAAAGAGCCGCGATAGTAACAGCCCATGTGCCGTAGCTGCGATCAGCCCTCACTGCGCGCTGATGGCCTATAGACAGTCCGTGCCTTTCTTCTAGAATGCCAGCCACTGACACAACGGGAGGGGTTCTGGGATGATCAACGCAAGTCTGCTGCAAATGGTGATCAACGCCTCGAATGACGGGATCGTGGTCGCTGAAAAGGAAGGCGAGCAGGACAACATCCTGATTTACGTAAACCCCGCTTTTGAACGGCTGACCGGCTACAGCAGTGAAGAGATTCTCTACCAGGACTGTCGCTTCCTGCAGGCTGGCGACCGCGACCAACAGAGTCTGCAACTGATTCGCGAGACGTTGCGAACGGGTGGTTCGTGCCGCGAAATCCTGCGCAACTATCGCAAGGATGGCACACCGTTCTGGAATGAGTTGTCGCTGTCGACAGTAAAGAACGCCGATGACGGCCAGACATATTTCATCGGTGTGCAAAAGGATGTGACCGTTCAGGTCAGGGCGCAGCAGCGGGTAGCGCAGCTGGAAGCACAAGTGGCTGCATTGCAGGACGAGCTGGCGGCTATCAAAGCGACGAACGGCGCAAACAAAAGCGCGAACTGATGGTCATTAACTACAATCACCAATGACTTTGTAACTATCCACTTCGAGTTAGCCATGCAGCGCGACGCACTTCTCACTCAGGATGAGCTGGATTTCATCCAGACCATGCAGCACAACCCGCAACTGAATGTGCGGGATGCAACGTCGAGTCTGCTGGTTAATGGCGGTTCGCAGATTCGCGATTTGCTGACGCGCCTGGCAGCGCATGAGCAAGTGACGATCCAGGCCAACTTCGAAAATCAGCAGATGACTTTTCCGCTGCATCTGGTGGAAGACGAGTTCCACGCGTTGCACCTGCGTCTCGGTGTCCCGAGCATTTACGAAGACGGCCCGATGGTGCGCCCGTGGCGCTTGGTACTTGAAGAGCCAGTGGCACTGGAAAACGCCAAGGGCCAACCCGGCATGTTGTGGGTGCATGAAGTGTCCCACAAAGGTGTATTGCTGGAAGTACGCAACAAAACCAAACCCCCGAAACATTTCGCCCTGTGGTTCAGCCCTTCCGGTTATGAGCGCATCTCGTTGCGCGGCCATTTCGAGCGTGAAACCGAGCAAGGCTTCTTCGCTTACGAACTGAGCCAGACCGATGCCGACGAAACCGAGCGCCTGCGCCAGTTCATCCTGCAACAGCATCGCCTGACCCACCCTGCCCTGCACGCCTGAGTTTCAGGTATCAAGCTTGCCTGCGAGGAATTGCTTCATGCGCTGACGCATCGTCGCGCCCTCGCTACCCAGGCATGCCACTGCCGAGCCGGCCAGGCTGTCTTCGGCCAGTTCGCAGGCATCGCCGGCCAGCATCAACTGACAATCCAGGCTTAGCGCCAGGCGATTAAGACGCCGGGGCAAGTCCGGCCCGGGGGCATGATTGGAAAACAGCACAAGCGCGTCAGGCTTGATCTTTTCGCAGACCAGCGTCAATTCATCGAAAGGCTGGCCCGTCGTCAGCACCCGCACGTATGAGTCGTTGCCGCTGAGAAACAGCGCCGCGACCAGCAATTCAAGCTCTCTGCACTGACCTGCGAGTGCGCTGACGATCACCCGACGCGGCTGCGCGCCCCGCAACATGACGATGCGCTGCAACACGCGCACCCTGAGAAAGCTGTCGAAAAACAACCACTCACTGGTTTGCCCGAAGGCGTCCTGGCGCTGCAGCAGCTGCCGCCACAACGGCATGATGATGGCTTCAAATACCACCGCTAGCGTGTACGACGAGAAAACCTGCCCGTAGACGCGATCCAGCTGCTGGTCGTCGAATTCACTGACCGCCTGCTGAATCTGCTCCTGCCATTGCCTGTAATCGGCCTGCACATGATCGTCGGAAATGAAGTTTGCCAAAACCTTGAGAGGCTCTGTCTTCGCCAGGATCTTGCCAACTTTGCTCACCGCCACGCCGCGATCGATCCAGTCGACAATAACGCGAACGCGCTCGATATCGTGCATTGAATACAGACGATGGCCGCTTTCGGTGCGGGTTGGCTGGATCAATCCGTACCGACGCTCCCAGGCCCGCAGGGTCACTGGGTTAACCCCGGTCAGGCGCGCCACTTCACGAATGGGAAACAGCTCTTCGCGATCGAGTGTGCCGGGAGATGTCGAAGCCGGGCGAGGTTCCATGATTACAGGCATCTGGCGATCAGCTTCTAAGTCGGTTCGTCGTTCGCCATTCTAACCATGATGAGCCGCAAAGGTTCAAGTAGCGATCTGCGACGAAAGTAACTGGTTTAATCGACAAAATCAGGAATAATCTTTGCTTGTTGTATAGCGCAGGCCTTCACCCTGGTCTGCGTCAGGCGATGCTCTTACCCGGAGCGAAGCACTCGAAATGCGGAGATACACAATGTCTACTTCCCCCGTCACGCTGATGGTAGCGCGTCGCGTTGCCGATGGCCGGTATCACGATCTGATCGCCTGGCTGCGCGAAGGCGAACAATTGGCGACCGATTTCCCCGGCTACTTGGGCTCCGGCGTCCTTGCGCCACCGCCCGGTGATAACGAATTCCAGATCATTTTTCGCTTTGTTGATGAGCAAACCCTGCATGCGTGGGAATACTCTGCATCGCGCATGGCCTGGTTGAACCGGGGCAGCGACCTGTTCGCACATCCCAAGGAACATCGGGTCAGCGGCATCGAGGGCTGGTTTGGCGCTGCCGGACAACGTCCGCCGCGCTGGAAACAGGCCGTGGCGATCTGGCTGGCGTTTTTTCCGGTGTCGCTGATATTCAATTTTGTTCTCGGCCCGCTGCTCGCTGAGTTGAGCCTGTTGCCGCGCATATTGATCGGCACGGCCTGCCTGACACCGCTGATGGTGTACTTCTTCATTCCGTTGTCGACGCGCCTGCTGGCGAACTGGCTGAACAGCACGCCGACGAGGCCACTGCCTGCCACACCTTCGGCGCAGAATCGCTGATCTCCACAGGGCGGCGAGCCTGTTATAGTTTTCGCTTCAGCCGCGATACGAGCCGCCCATGCCAGATTCCGTAGCCCCGATCCTCATCACCGGCGCCGGCCAGCGTGTCGGCCTGCACTGCGCGCAGCGTCTACTCGAGGATGGCCATCGAGTCATCTTCACGTACCGGACCGAGCGTCCGGGCGTGCAGCGATTGCGCGATCTGGGCGCGACAGCCTTGTTCGCGGACTTTTCCAGCGAGGCCGCCATCCTGGCTTTCATCGACGCACTGAAAGCTCACACCGACAGCCTGCGTGCGATCGTGCACAACGCCTCCGAATGGTTGGCGGAAACTCCGGGCAGTGAAGCTGAAGCCTTCAATCGTATGTTCAACATTCACATGCTCGCGCCCTATCTGATCAACCTGCACTGCGCCGAGTTGCTGCAGCGCTCGGCGCCTGCCGACATCATCCACGTCAGCGACGACGTCACCCGCAAAGGCAGCAGCAAGCACATCGGCTATTGCGCCAGCAAGGCCGGTCTCGACAGTCTGACGTTGTCGTTCGCCGCACGCTTCGCACCCGCAATCAAAGTCAACGGCATCGCACCGGCGCTGTTGCTGTTCAACCCCGACGATGACGCTGCGTATCGCGCCAAGGCGCTGGCCAAGTCCGCGCTGGGCATCGAGCCCGGCAGCGAAGTGATCTACCAGAGCCTGCGCTATCTGCTCGACAATCCCTATGTCACCGGCACGACCCTGACTGTAAACGGCGGCCGGCACGTCAAATAGGCCGTCCCGCTTCGACCACGAGTCGAGTAATATCCACCAGAACGCCTGCAATAGACTGGACGGAGCAAATCAATGCCACAACTTCAACCGGGAATGGCGCGCATCCGGGTCAAGGATCTGCGTCTGCGCACCTTTATCGGCATCAACGAGGACGAAATCCTCAACAAGCAGGATGTGCTGATCAACCTGTCCATCCTGTACGCGGCTCAAGAAGCCGTGCGCGACAACGATATCGACCACGCGCTGAATTACCGCACCATCACCAAGGCGATCATCGCCCACGTTGAAGGCAACCGTTTCGCGCTGCTAGAGCGCCTGACGCAAGAATTGCTCGATCTGGTGATGACCAATGCATCGGTGCTGTACGCCGAAGTTGAAGTCGACAAACCTCACGCGCTGCGCTTCGCCGAGTCGGTATCGATTACGCTCGCGGCAAGCCGCTGAGCTACAAGCGTCAGGCTTCAAGCGGTAAGCTAACGACCGACCCCGATCCAATCTTGCAGCTTGAAGCTTGCCGCTCAAAGCTGTCCCGCAGAGAACCCCATGACTGATCAACAACGCCTGGAACTCGAAGCCGCCGCCTTCCGCCGACTGGTCGCTCACCTCGACAGCCGCAAGGACGTGCAGAACATCGACCTGATGAACCTCGCCGGGTTCTGCCGCAACTGCCTGTCCAAGTGGTACAAGGCCGAAGCCGACCAACGCCAGATCGAGGTCAGCCTCGATGATGCCCGCGAAGTGGTTTACGGTATGCCGTACGCCGAATGGAAAGCCCAATACCAGCAGGAAGCCAGCGCCGAGCAGCAAGCAGCGTTTGCCAAAGGAAAACCCAATGACTGATTTGAACACCCTTCGCGCCAGCCTCAAAAGCGGCGAACATGCCTTCGCTGATACCCTGGCGTTCATTGCCGCCGGTTACGACTATCAACCGCAGGCGTTCAATAACGGCGGCGTGGAAAACGCTGCCGGGCAAAACGAAGGCTCATGCAAGACGCTCGGTCTGGCCCTGCTGGAAGGCTTGAGCGACGAAGAAGCGCTGCTGGCGTTCGGCGAGCATTACCGCTCGGTGCTGGCGACCCCAGAGGGCAGCGATCACGGCAATATTCGTGCGCTGATCAAGCACGGTCTGGCCGGTGTGAAGTTCGCCGCGCAGCCGCTGACGCGCCGCTGATCTCTGCAGCCACACATCCCCCTTGTGGGAGCGGGCTTGCTCGCGAATGCGATTTCACATCCGGCACACAAGTGACCTGACACACCGCTTTCGAGCAAGCTCGCTGCCACATTGGATGTACAGCGGCGGTGAATAGCGGACACAAAAAAACCGGCCAATCTCTGGCCGGTTTTTTTCTGCCCTGCGGTCTTAGAATGTGGCGTTCTGAAGGCCGTCCAGATATCGCTCGGTGTCGAGTGCCGCCATGCAGCCGGCGCCGGCCGAGGTGATGGCCTGACGATAGACGTGGTCAGCCACGTCACCGGCAGCGAAGATACCTTCGACGCTGGTGGCCGTCGCGTTGCCTTCACGGCCGCCTTGTACAACCAGATAACCGTCCTTCAGCGTCAACTGGCCTTCGAACAGCGAAGTGTTCGGGGTGTGACCGATGGCAATGAATACGCCGTCGACTTTGATCTCATCAAAGCTGCCATCGTTGTTGCGCAGACGCGCACCGGTCACGCCCATGTTGTCGCCGAGGACTTCGTCCAGGTTAGCGTTCAACTTGAGGATGATCTTGCCTTCGGCCACACGGGCGTTGAGCTTGTCGATCAGGATCTTCTCGGCGCGGAAGGTTTCGCGACGGTGGATGAGGGTCACGGTGCTGGCGATGTTGGCCAGGTACAGCGCTTCCTCAACCGCCGTGTTGCCACCGCCAACCACGGCGACCGGCTTGTTGCGATAGAAGAAACCGTCGCAGGTCGCGCAGGCCGACACGCCTTTGCCCATGAACGCTTCTTCCGACGGCAGGCCCAGGTAGCGGGCGCTGGCACCGGTGGCGATGATCAGCGCATCGCAGGTGTAGACCGCGCTGTCGCCGGTCAGGGTGTACGGCTTGGCAGCGAAGTCGACGGCGTTGATGTGATCGAAGACGATCTCGGTCTCAAAACGCTCGGCGTGCTCGCGCATGCGCTCCATCAGCACCGGACCGGTCAGGCCATGTACATCGCCAGGCCAGTTGTCGACTTCGGTGGTGGTGGTCAGTTGACCGCCGGCCTGCATGCCGGTGATCAGCAGTGGCTTGAGGTTGGCGCGGGCGGCGTAGACCGCAGCGCTGTAACCGGCAGGGCCGGAACCGAGAATGATCACTCGCGAATGACGGACTTCAGACATGAATCTGCTCCTGTTGGCCGGCCATGAAGAATCAGGCGCGGACGCCGGACGGCCGGCGGAATAAAAAAGGACCGTGGACACCTTGGGGAAGGCTTGAACTCGACAGTCCTGTAAAAAGTTGGGTGCAGCGTATCGAGGGGGGCAAGATTAAGGAAATACGGTTTAACAATCCAGCTCATAGGTGGTCTCTATGCGCAGACGCTGACGAGATAGACCTCTTTGTTACAGTGGATGTCGATCACTCTCCCGTGCTTTCGCGGTACTGACAAAGCCGGTAACGTCGGCGCGTTTTCCCTTGCTTCGGAGCACCTTATGCCCGCCCCTGTTCTATCCGGCCCGCAATACCTGCGCGAAGGCCTTCGATTGGTCTTGAGCCCTGGCTTGCGCCTGTTTGTATTGCTGCCGCTGGCGATCAACCTGGTGTTGTTCGTCGGATTGATCTATCTGGCCGGCCACCAGTTCAGCCTGTGGGTCGACACGCTGATGCCATCGCTACCTGAATGGCTGAGTTTCCTCAGCTATATCCTCTGGCCGCTGTTTGTAGTGCTGGTGGCGCTGATGGTGTTCTTCACCTTCACCATGCTTGCCAACATTATCGCCGCGCCGTTCAACGGTTTCCTGGCCGAGAAAGTCGAAGTAGTGGTGCGCGGCACCGATGATTTCCCGGCGTTCAGCTGGGGCGAACTGATCGCGATGATCCCGCGCACCCTGGCCCGCGAAATGCGCAAGCTCGGCTACTTCCTGCCGCGCGCCATCGGCCTGTTCATCCTTTCGTTCATTCCGGTAGTCAATATCATCGCCGCGCCGCTGTGGCTGTTGTTCGGCGTGTGGATGATGGCCATCCAGTACATCGACTACCCGGCGGACAACCACAAACTGGGCTGGAACGAAATGCTCGCCTGGCTGCGGCAGAAGCGCTGGCAGAGCATGAGTTTTGGCGGGATCGTTTATCTGGTGCTGCTGATTCCGGTGGTCAACATCCTGATGATGCCGGCCGCCGTGGCCGGGGCGACGTTGTTCTGGGTGCGCGAGCGTGGCGCCGAAAATCTGGTGATACAACACTGACCGCGTCACAAATCCATCATCCGAACGTCACAACGTCGACATGGCCTCAGCCGACACTGAGGTCATGACGACAGCTCTACATATCACCCTGATCAGCGAAACCTTCCCACCCGAAATCAACGGCGTGGCCAACACCCTTGGCCGCTTGTGCGAAGGTTTGCGTGCGCGAGGGCATCAGGTGGAACTGGTGCGTCCGCGCCAGGCCAGCGATCCGCAACGCAGCGAAGACGATGCGCTGTTGCTGTGTCGCGGATGGCCGTTACCGGGCTATCCCGGGCTGCAGTGGGGCCAATCGTCGATGCATAAATTGCTGCGGCGCTGGAAACGACAGCGCCCGGATGTGCTGTACATCGCCACGGAAGGCCCGCTCGGGTTATCGGCCTTGCGTGCGGCACGGCGCCTGGGGATTGCGGTGGTGAGTGGCTTTCACACCAACTTTCAGCAGTACACCAGCCAGTACGGCCTGGGTCTGCTGACGCGGATGCTCACCCATTACTTGCGCTGGTTTCACAATCGTTCGGCAATGACCCTGGTGCCAAGCGTCAGTCAGCGCCTGGAGCTGGAACGACGGCACTTCGAGCGCCTGGCGTTGCTGTCGCGGGGTGTGGACAGCCAGTTGTTTCACCCCAGCAAACGTCAGAGTGCGTTGCGTGAAAAATGGGGGCTGACCGAGCAGGACATTGCCGTGATTCATGTCGGACGGCTCGCCCCGGAGAAAAATCTGGGTCTGCTTAAACGTTGTTTTGAAACCCTGCGGCAGGCTTATCCACAGCGCCATCTGAAGCTGATCGTGATCGGAGATGGCCCGCAGCGTTCGGCGCTGGAAAAAGACCTGCCTGAAGCGATCTTCTGCGGCGCGCAGCGTGGGGAAACCCTGGCTGCGCACTATGCCTGCGGGGATCTGTTCGTGTTTCCCAGCCTGACCGAAACCTTCGGCAATGTGGTGCTCGAAGCCCTGGCTTCGGGACTTGGCGTGGTGGCGTATGACCAGGCAGCGGCGGCGCAGCATATTCGCCACGGCTACAACGGCGTGTCAGCCATGCCCGGCGATGAGCAGGCCTTTTGCGAAGCGGCGGCGTGGTTGCTGGAGGAGGATGAGCGGTTGCGCTGTGTGCGGCTGAATGCGCGGCAACATGGCAGTCGCCAGAGCTGGGGGGCGATTATCGAGCAGTTCGAAGGGTATTTGCGTGGCGCTTGTGTGGAGGAGCAAGTGATCCCCGATGCGCAAACACTTCCTTGAATCGATGCTGACTGCGAAGCCGCTATCGCTGGCAAGCCAGCGATAGCGCCAGTGAGAACGCCGCTTAAACCAGCGTCATTAATGCCTCACGGCTGAACGGCAAGATATCCTGTTCACGCCCATCGCGAACCTTCTGCGCCCAGTCCGGATCGACCAGCAGCGCGCGACCCACTGCTACCAGATCGAATTCTTCTTTGTTCAGACGCTCCAGCAGATTTTCCAGGCTGGCCGGTTGCGCGACCTTGTCGGTGTTGACCATGAACTGCAGGAACTCGCCGTCCAGGCCTACGCTGCCCACGGTGATGGTCGGTTTGCCGGTCAGCTTGCGCGTCCAGCCAGCAAGGTTCAGATCGGAACCGTCGAATTCCGGTTCCCAGAAGCGGCGGGTCGAGCAGTGGAAAATGTCTACACCAGCATCAGACAGCGGCTTGAGAAACTCGCCCAGCGCTTCGGGGGTTTGCACCAGACGGGCGGCGTAATCCTGCTGCTTCCATTGCGAGAAGCGGAAGATGATCGGGAAGCCTTCACCGACCGCCGCGCGCACCGCTTGAATCAATTCGATGGCGAAACGCGAACGATTGGCCAGGCTGCCGCCGTATTCGTCGGTGCGCTGGTTACTGCCCTCCCAGAAGAACTGATCGACCAGATAACCGTGGGCGCCGTGAATTTCCACGCCGTCCATGCCGATGCTCTGCGCATCTTTGGCAGCCTGGGCGAACGCCGCGATCACCTCGTGAATGTCCTGTTTGGTCATGCCGTGAACCACGACCTGACCGTCCTTGAGTTTTTCCGACGGACCGTAGCCCGGCACGCTGGCGTCCGGCTCGGTGCCGAGGCGCCGTACGCTGCCGACGTGCCACAGTTGCGGAACAATCTTGCCGCCCTCGGCGTGCACGGCGTCGACGACCTTTTTCCAGCCGGCCAGCGGCGCCTCACCGAAGAATTGCGGGACATTCGGATAACCGTTGGAAGCGATGTGGCCGACCGTCGTGCCTTCGGTGATGATCAAACCAACGCCTGCGGCCGCGCGCCGGCGGTAGTACTCAATGACTTTGGAATTGGGTACGCCACCCGGTGAGAACGAACGGGTCATCGGCGCCATGACCACGCGGGTTGGCAGTTCGAGGGCACCAAGATGGAACGGTTTGAACAGGGCTTGAACGGGCATCGAGAGGCTCCACGAAACGTTGGCGACAGACATTAATCGATATGACGGCGATAATATGAAGCACCGACCCTGATGAACAGCATTATTGATTTTGGTGATTAAGGATTAAAAGATTGAAAAGCAAAAGATCGCAGCCTCCGGCAGCTCCTACACGGGGTTTATGGTTCCCCTGTAGGAGCTGCCGAAGGCTGCGATCTTTTGATTGTGCTTGTCAGCTCAGCGCTTTTTCAATCGCATGCACGATGGTCGGATCATCCGGCGCCGTGCGCGGCGAAAACCGCGCCAGCACCCGGCCGTCCTTGCCGAGCAGAAACTTCTCGAAATTCCAGGTGATGTCGCCGGGAAACTCGGCGCCCTCTCCCGCCAACAGGCGATACAACTGATGCCGTTCGTGGCCATTGACTTCGAGCTTGCTCGACAACGGGAACGTCACGCCATAGTTGAGACTGCAAAAATCCTGAATTTCCTGCTCGGTACCCGGCTCCTGGCCGGCAAATTGATTGCACGGCAGGCCCAGCACACTGAAGCCTTTGCCTTTGTATTGTTGGTAGAGGTTTTCCAGTGCCGCGTACTGGGGGGTCAAGCCGCATTTGGAGGCCACGTTGACCACCAGCACGACTTGGCCCTTGAACGGCGCCAGCGGTAGCTCCTGACCATCCAGGGCTGTCAACTTAAGGTCGTGAAAAGCACTCATGCCGAACTCCAGGATTCTCGTGTTCTACTCGAAACAGCCACTTGGCGTGACCACCAAGGACAGCCGCGGACTAAAAAGGCGCCCGCAGGCGCCTCTCCAGTACTCGAAGCTTAGCGCAGAAAATCAGTGGTGATGGCCACCTTCGCCATGGACGTGACCATGAGCGATTTCTTCCTGGCTGGCGTCACGGATGTCGACGATCTTCACCTGGAAGTTCAGGCGCTGACCGGCCAGAGGGTGGTTGCCATCAACGGTGACGTCGTCGCCGTCCAGATCACGGATGGTGACGATCTGCATCTGGCCGTCCGGTGCCGAAGCGTGAAACTGCATGCCGACTTCCAGCTCGTCAACGCCTTCAAACATGCTGCGGCTCAGGGTGCTGACCAGCTCGGCGGCGTATTCGCCGTAAGCGTCTTCCGGCTCGACGGCTACTTGCAGTTCGTCGCCGACCGCTTTGCCTTCGAGGGCTTTTTCCAGGCCAGGGATGATGTTGCCTGCGCCTTGCAGGTAAACCAGCGGAGCGCCGCCGGCGGAGCTGTCGATGACCTCACCAGCGTCGTTGGTCAGGGTATAGTCGATGGAGACAGCCTTATTGGCGGCGATCAGCATGGGGCGAGACCTTTTGCATAAGAATATAGAAAGGCCAAGTTTAGCGAAGCAATCGCGTGAAAGCGACCACAACCCGGACAAACGGGTTTCGACGATCACCGGTTTTCATCAGGACGAAGACGGCCATTGGGTGGTCGAGCTTTCCTGTGGTCACACCCAGCACCTGCGCCACCAGCCGCCGTGGCAAACCCGCGCATGGGTCCTGGATCCGGCGCAACGTATTGAAAAAACAGGTCAACCCTTTGCCTGCGGTTGGTGTGCACAGGGCTCGGTTAGCGCTAACCTTGGCGACTGAATTTCGGTAGTCGGCCAGACATAGGCTGACACCCTTGCATAGAGAATTCCCATGCAAACTTTTTTTATCGCCCCCACCGATTTTGGCGTGGGTCTGACCTCCATCAGCCTCGGGCTGGTGCGTACGCTTGAGCGCGCCGGTCTCAAAGTCGGCTTCTTCAAACCGATCGCCCAGCCGCACCCCGGCGACACCGGCCCTGAACGATCCACCGAACTGGTGGCGCGCACCCACGGCCTGAAACCGCCGCAACCGTTGGGCCTGGCGCACGTCGAGCGCATGCTCGGCGACGGTCAGCTCGACGAGTTGCTCGAAGAAATCATCGCCCTGTATCAGCAAGCGGCGGTCGGCAAGGACGTGCTGGTGGTCGAAGGCATGGTGCCGACCCGCAGCGCCAGTTATGCCGCGCGGGTCAATCTGCACTTGGCGAAGAGCCTCGATGCCGAAGTGATTCTGGTCTCGGCGCCGGAAAACGAAGTGCTCGCCGAGCTGTCTGGCCGCGTCGAGCTTCAAGCGCAATTGTTCGGCGGCCCGAAAGATCCGAAGGTCCTCGGGGTGATCCTCAACAAGGTCAAGACCGACGAAAGCATGGACGCCTTCGCCATGCGTCTGAAGGAGCATTCGCCCTTGCTGCGCAGCGGTGATTTCCGCTTGCTCGGCTGCATCCCGTTTCAACCGGAACTCAACGCGCCGCGCACCCGCGACGTCGCCGATCTGATGGGCGCGCAGGTACTCAACGCTGGCGACTACGAAACCCGGCGCATGAGCAAAATCATCATTTGCGCACGAACCATGCGCAACACCGTCGAGCTGCTCAAGCCCGGCGTGCTGGTGGTAACACCGGGCGATCGCGACGACATCATCCTCGCCGTCAGCCTTGCGGCGATCAACGGCGTGCCGCTGGCCGGCCTGCTGTTGACCAGCGACACCCTGCCCGACCCGCGCATCATGGACCTGTGCCGGGGCGCGTTGCAGGCCGGTTTGCCGGTGTTGTCGGTGAGCACTGGCTCTTACGACACCGCCAATTTGCTCAATGGCCTGAACAAGGAAATCCCCATCGATGACCGCGAGCGCGCGGAGATCATCACCGATTTCGTCGCCAGCCATCTCGACGCCAACTGGCTGCATCAGCGCTGCGGTACGCCAAGGGAAATGCGCCTGTCGCCAGCGGTGTTCCGTTATCAGTTGATCCAACGTGCGCAAGCGGCGAACAAGCGCATCGTCCTGCCCGAAGGCAGCGAGCCGTTCACCGTGCAAGCGGCGGCGATCTGTCAGGAACGCGGGATCGCCCGCTGCGTGCTGCTGGCCAAACCCGAAGACGTCGAAGCGGTCGCCCGGGCGCAGGGCATCGTGCTGCCGCCGGGTCTGGAAATTCTCGACCCGGATCACATCCGCGAGCGCTACGTCGAGCCGATGGTCGCCCTGCGCAAGAGCAAAAGCCTCAACGCACCGATGGCCGAGCAACAACTGGAAGACACCGTGGTGATCGGCACCATGATGCTTGCGCTGGACGAGGTCGATGGGCTGGTGTCCGGGGTAATCAACACCACCGCCAACACCATCCGCCCCGCCCTGCAACTGATCAAGACCGCACCGGGCTGCACGCTGGTGTCGTCGGTGTTCTTCATGCTCTTTCCGGAAGAAGTGCTGGTTTACGGCGACTGCGTGATGAACCCGCATCCGAGCGCCAGCGAACTGGCCGAGATCGCCCTGCAAAGCGCTGACTCGGCGGCCGCATTCGGCATTACCCCGCGTGTGGCGATGATCAGCTATTCGAGCGGCGAATCGGCCCGCGGTGAAGAAGTCGAGAAAGTCCGCGAGGCGACCCTGCTCGCCCATGAGCAACAAAACTCGCTGTTGATCGACGGCCCGTTGCAGTACGACGCTGCCGCCAACGCTGACGTCGCCCGGCAACTGGCGCCGAACAGTCAGGTCGCGGGACGCGCCACGGTGTTCGTGTTCCCCGATCTGAACACCGGTAACACCACGCATAAAGCCGTGCAACGCAGCGCCGATTGCGTCAGCCTCGGGCCGATGCTGCAAGGCCTGCGCAAACCGGTGAATGACCTGCCGCGCGGCGCGCAAGTCGATGACATCGTCTACACCATCGCGCTCACCGCGATTCAAGCCGCCAACCGACCTATGGATGTGTAAATGCTGGACTTTCTCCCTGCACCCGTGCGCGGCGTGATCGCTTCGCTGCTGTTGGCGCTGAACACGATTCTGCTCTGCTCCTTTCTGTTCTGTGTGGCGCTGATAAAAGCCCTGCCGTTTGCCTTGACCCAGCGCATTGCCGGCTGGCTGATGAGCCACACCCACGAAGCGTGGATCAGCAACAACAAGGGCTGGATGAACCTGGTGCGCCGCACCCGCTGGCACATCAGCGGTCTGCAAGGTCTGGACTATCAGCACTCATATCTGATCACCAGCAACCACCAGAGCTGGGTCGATATTCTGGTGCTGCAATACGTGCTCAACCGCAGGATTCAGCCGCTGAAATTCTTCCTCAAGCAGGAGCTGATCTGGGTCCCGGTGATCGGTCTGGCGTGGTGGGCGCTGGGTTTTCCGTTCATGAAGCGCTACTCCAAGGCATACCTGGAAAAGCACCCGGAGAAGAAAGGCAAAGACCTGGAAACCACGCGCAAGACCTGCGCGAAATTCCGGCATAACCCGGTGGGGATTTTCAACTTCGTCGAAGGCACACGCTTCACCGAAGGCAAGCATGCGCAGCAGCAATCACCGTTCAAGTACCTGCTCAAGCCCAAGGCCGGCGGGATTGCCTTCGTGCTGGATGCGATGGGTGAACAGCTGGAGTCGATCGTCAACGTGACGATTCATTACCCGGCCGGGCGTCCGGGGTTCTGGGACTTGCTCTGCGGCAATGTGCGCGATGTGGTGGTGCACTTTGAAGAGATCAAAATCCCGCCTGCCTTCATCGGCAAGAACTATGACCAGGATGGCGAGTACCGATTGCAGTTTCAGGGCTGGATCAATCAGCTGTGGCTAGACAAGGATGCGTTGCTGGAGCAGATGCACCTCGATTATCCATCCAGACACTGATCCTGTGGGTGCGGGCTTGCTCGCGAATGCGGTGGATCAGTCAGCTTCAATGTGAACTGACACACCGCATTCGCGAGCAAGCCCGCTCCCACAGTTGACCGAGTTGAAATAAAAAACCCGCCGATGATCACTCATCGGCGGGCTTTTTCTTGCAGCTAGAAGCTTGTCGCTGCTTCTGCCTTAGATGGCGCCACGTTGACGCAGCAGCTCCAGCACTTGCTTGACGCTTTCTTCCAGACTCAGCGACTGCGTGTCGATCACCAGGTCAGCGTCCAGCGGCACATCGTACGGGAAGGATTCGCCCGGGATGTTATCGCCGCCAGCGGCGTACAACCCTTGCGGATCACGTTCGGCGCACACGGTCGGTGAAGCCTGCACGTAGACTGTCAACAGACGATCCTTGCCGATCAGATCCTTCGCCTGCTCGCGGCCTTCGGCACTCGGCGCAACGAACGCGGCCAGTGTCAGCAGACCCGCCTCGTTGAACTGGCGCGCCACATGCGCGGCACGCCGCCAGTTCTCGGTACGCCCGGCACGATCCTGTGGCAGTCCTTTGTTGAGGTCGTGACGCAGGTTCTGCCCATCCAGCACGAACACCGCACGGCCCATGTCGAACAGCTTGCGCTCCACCGCGTAAGCCAGCGTGCTCTTGCCCGCACCGGACAGACCGCTGAACAATACGGTGGCCGGTTGCTGGCCGAAGCGCTGGGCACGTTCTTCAGTCGCCACGTGGGCCAGTTTGCCGTGGTGCGTGGCGGTGCCGTGCGTCACTGGCTGAGCGACGATCATGCCGGCGCCGACGGTGCCGTTGGTCAACCGGTCAATGACGATGAACGCGCCGGTGGTGCGGTTGCTTTCGTAACCGTCGAGGGCGATCGGCGCGTCGAGCGCGATCTTCACCTTGCCGATTTCGTTGAGCTGCAACGCGCTCGCCGGGCCTTCTTCCAACGTGTTGACGTCGACCTTGTTGACGATGCTGGCGATCGAGCCCGGCACGTAACTGGTGGCGCGCTTGATGTCGTATTTCTTGCCCGGCAGCATCGGCTCTTCAGCCATCCACACCAGCATCGCTTCGAAGCTGTCGGTGACCGGCGGCACGTTGTCGGCATGCACCAACAGGTCGCCACGGGAGATGTCGATTTCGTCTTCCATGGTCAGCGTCACGGCCTGACCTGGGCCTGCGTGTTCCAGCTCACCTTCGAAGGTAACGATGGATTTGACCCGGCTGCTCTTGCCCGACGGCAGCACCACGACTTCGTCGCCCTTGTGCACGATCCCGCTGGCCAGCGTCCCGGCGAAACCACGGAAGTTCAGGTTCGGACGGTTGACGTACTGCACCGGGAAACGCAGATCGGTGAAGTTGCGATCGCCCGCCACTTCCACAGTCTCGAGGATTTCCATCAGCGACTGGCCGGTGTACCACGGCGAGCGCTCGGACTTGTTCACGACGTTGTCGCCCTTGAGGGCCGACATCGGCACGAAGTGCATGCTGGTCGGCTTCATCTTCAAGCCTTCGGCAAACTTCAGGTAGTCGGCCTTGATCGACTCGAACACGCCTTCGTCGAAGTCCTTCAAGTCCATCTTGTTGATGGCGACGACAATGTGCTTGATGCCCAGCAGGGAGGCGATAAAGCTGTGGCGACGGGTCTGGGTCTGCACGCCGTAACGGGCGTCGACGAGAATGATCGCCAGGTCACAGGTGGACGCACCGGTGGCCATATTGCGGGTGTACTGCTCATGGCCGGGGGTGTCGGCGATGATGAATTTGCGCTTGGCGGTGGAGAAATAGCGGTAAGCGACATCAATGGTAATGCCCTGCTCGCGCTCGGCCTGCAGGCCGTCGACCAGCAACGCCAGATCGATGTCATCACCGGTGGTGCCGGATTTCTTCGAGTCGCGGGTGATTGCTTCGAGGTGATCTTCATAGATCATCTTCGAGTCGTGCAGCAGGCGCCCGATCAGGGTGCTCTTGCCGTCATCGACGTTACCGCAAGTCAAAAAGCGCAGCAGTTCTTTACGTTCGTGCTGGCC
>NZ_JBITTW010000021.1:0-87696 GCF_044542195.1 Pseudomonas sp. NPDC079367 | reverse complement strand
CGTGCTTCTAGCACCGCGGACTCGCAGCTTGCCATCCACCCCTCTCACCCTAGAGTTTATTCCTAGATCAAGACACAAGCGGGCTTGCTCGCGAAGACGGTGATTCAGGCAACCATTTATCGTCTGACACACCGCCTTCGCGAGCAAGCCCGCTCCCACAGGGGGATCTGCGCTGTGAGATCGGGTTATTTCTTCGCGACAATCACCGCACGCATCGGCGCCGGCAGTCCCTCGACAGTTTTGCTGTGATCCTCAGGATCCAGAAAATCGCTCAGCGACTGATACTTCATCCACTCCGTCCCGCGCTGTTCCTCGACGGTGGTGGTGCTGACATCCACACAGCGAATATCGGTAAAACCCGCCCGACGCAGCCACAATTCCAGCGCCGGCACCGATGGCAAAAACCACACGTTGCGCATCTGCGCATAACGATCTTCCGGCACCAGCACCTGATGCTTGTCGCCTTCGACCACCAGGGTTTCCAGCACCAGTTCGCCGCCCTTGACCAGGCAATCCTTCAGCGCCAGCAAATGCTCGATCGGCGAGCGGCGGTGATAGAACACGCCCATGGAAAACACGGTGTCGAAGCCTTCCAGATTCGGCGGCAAGTCTTCGAACGGGAACGGCAGGTGCCAGGCATTCGGCTCGGACAAGTAGCGCTGCACCGCCTGGAACTGACAGAAGAACAGCCAGTTCGGGTCGACGCCGATCACGCTGTCAGCGCCGGCGCCAAGCATGCGCCACATGTAGTAGCCGTTGCCGCAACCCACGTCGAGGATGCGTTTGCCTTTGAGATCCAGATGCGGCGCCACGCGCGACCACTTCCAGTCCGAGCGCCATTCGGTGTCGACGTGCACACCGAACAGATCGAACGGGCCTTTGCGCCACGGCGACAGGCCCATCAGTGCGGTGCGCATCTGTGCGCGGGTTTCGTCGTCGCAATCGGTGTCGAGTTTCAGCCCGTTGAGCAGGTCGACTTCGCTTGGCTGGATCTTCGGCAAGGCGTCCAGCGCACTTTGCCAGCGCTCCAGATCGCCGTGGCCTTTTTCCATTTTCTTGTCGAGTTGATGCTGCAGGGTGTTGGCCCATTCGGCCAGCGGTGTGCCGGCCAGGCGGCGGGCGAGGGGGGACAGATCAATCATGGCAAGGCAATCAACGAGGCAAAGTTAAGACACTGGAACCACGGCACGACTTTCGAGAACCCGGCCGCCAGCAGGCGTTCGCGGTGTTCTTCGAGGCTGTCGGGCTTCATGACGTTTTCGATGGCGCTGCGCTTCTGGGCGATTTCCAGTTCGCTGTAGCCGTTGGCGCGTTTGAACGCCACGTGCAGATCGGTGAGCAGCGCATGTTCCTCGGCATCGTTGAAGCGCAGCTTCTCCGAGAGAATCAGCGCGCCGCCGGGCACCAGCGATTGGCGAATGCGCGAGAGCAGTGCGGTGCGCTGATCCGGGGCGATGAATTGCAGGGTGAAGTTCAGCGCCACGACCGAGGCCGGTTGAAACTTCAGCGCGAGGATATCGCCCTCGATCACCTCGACCGGCAGCAATTCCTGAAACATCGAATCCTGGCCGTTGAGGTACTCGCGGCAGCGCTCGACCATTGCCACCGAGTTATCCACAGCGATCACCCGGCATCCATCGGTGCGTACGTGGCGGCGCAGGGCTTGAGTGACAGCGCCCAGCGACGAGCCGAGGTCGTAAAGGACGGTGTTGGGCTGGGCGAATTGCGCGGCGAGCACGCCGAGGTTTTCGACGATGGTCGGGTAACCCGGCACCGAGCGCTTGATCATGTCCGGGAACACCCGCACCACGTCTTCATTGAAGGCGAAGTCAGGTACCTGGGCCAAGGGCTGGGCGAATAGGCGATCGGGTTCTTTGCTCACGGCGGCGTCCGGCGGTGTCGGTGGAAAAGGCCGGCATTTTAGCCAAAGTGGCGCGCGGATGCTTGAATTGCTGATAAGCCGAATTTGCGGTGATCGTTCCCTCGCTCTGCGTGGGAACGCATTCCGTGATGCTCTGCGTCACAGCAACGGCGGAACGCAGAGCGTCCCTGGCGGCGTTCCCACGCGGAGCATCGGAACGATCAATAGCGAGTTTGCTCGCAAAGAAGCCAGCGCGGTGTCCCGCCGTCAGTTCACCGAAATGGCGCAGTCAAAGGTTTCCACTGGCAGCACTTCTGGCGCCCAGGGTTGTTGTGAGGTCAGGCGCAAACGCCCGGTGCCGGCTGCGAAGGCCTGGAAGCGCCAGGTCGACACACCCGCCGCACCGACGACACCGGCGTCCTCCGGATTGCTATAGACCTCAGGGCTGAGCGCCCGCAATACGCCGCCGGCCGAGTCCTGAATTGCCCAGCGATAGCCCGTGGTCGGGTTGCTCGGCAGGATAATTATCAGATTTTGCCCGGTGCTGAGCCGCACGGGGCATTCGCTTTGTTTTTCCACGGTCACGTTGTGTTTCGTTTGCGTGGCGCAAGCGGCCAGCAAGGAAAAGGCCAAGGGAAGAAACAGGCGAGTGGGGGACATGGGTCAGCAGCTCCGGCGGTTACGACGAACGGCGAGCATAACTGAAGATGAGACACAGTGTGACAATCTGGGAATCCAGCGTTGTCAGCACTGACGCCTTCGCTGGCAAGCCAGCTCCCACAGGGTTTTGTGATGAACACAGGATATGTGAACACATCGGACACTGTGGGAGCTGGCTTGCCAGCGAAAGCGGTATAGCAGGCACTACCTGATTATCAGAACAGCACCTTCGCCACATCGGCAAACCGCTTGGCAAAGTGCACGGTTATGCCTTCCTTCAGGTAATCAGGCAGTTCCTCGAAGTTGCCGCGGTTCGCTTCCGGCAGGATCAATTCGAAAAGCTTCTGCCGCCGCGCCGCAATCACCTTCTCACGCACCCCGCCAATCGGCAGAACATGCCCGGTCAGCGTCAGTTCGCCGGTCATTGCCACGCCTTTCTTCGGTGGCTGATTTCGCGCCAGCGACAGCAACGCACTGGCCATGGTCACGCCGGCGCTCGGGCCGTCCTTCGGCGTCGCGCCTTCCGGAACATGCAGGTGGACGAAGGCTTCGTCGAAGAACTTCGCATCACCGCCGAACTGCTTGAGGTGCGAGCTGACGTAGCTGTAGGCGATTTCCGCCGATTCCTTCATCACATCGCCCAGTTGCCCGGTGAGCTTGAACCCACGGTTAAGCGTATGAATCCGCGTGGCTTCGATCGGCAAGGTGGCGCCGCCCATGCTGGTCCAGGCCAGACCGGTAATCACGCCGGTGCCGGACAACACCTGTTCGTTGCGGAACACCGGATGGCCGAGCGAGGCTTCGAGGTCTTTCGGGCCGAGTTTGATCACCGCCTTGGGATCGTCGATCAGCTTCATCACCGCTTTGCGCACCAGTTTGCCCATCTGTTTTTCCAGCTGACGCACACCGGCTTCACGGGCGTAGCCGTCGATCAGGGTTTTCAGTGCGCTGTCGCTGATGCTCAGGCTGCCTTTCGACACGCCGGCCTTTTCCAACAGCTTCGGCCACAGGTGACGCTTGGCGATGGCGACTTTTTCTTCGGTGATATAGCCCGACAGGCGAATCACTTCCATCCGGTCCAGCAGTGGGCCGGGGATCGAGTCCAGAGTGTTGGCGGTGCAGACGAACAGGACTTTCGACAGGTCCATGCGCAGGTCGAGGTAATGGTCGAGAAATTCGACGTTCTGCTCAGGATCAAGGGTCTCCAGCAACGCCGAAGCCGGGTCGCCCTGGTAGCTCTGGCCCATCTTGTCGATCTCGTCGAGCATGATCACCGGGTTCATCACTTCGACGTCTTTCAGCGCCTGTACCAGTTTGCCCGGTTGCGCGCCGATGTAGGTGCGGCGGTGGCCCTTGATCTCGGCCTCGTCACGCATGCCGCCGAGGCTGAAGCGGTAGAACGGCCGCCCCAGCGATTCGGCGATGGATTTGCCGACACTGGTTTTACCCACGCCCGGCGGACCGACCAGCAGCACGATCGAACCGCTGATCTCGCCTTTGTAAGCACCGACGGCGAGGAATTCGAGGATGCGATCCTTGATGTCGTCCAGACCCGCGTGGTGCTTGTCGAGGACTTTGCGTGCGTGTTTGAGGTCGAGTTTGTCTTTGCCGTACACGCCCCACGGTACCGAGGTTGCCCAGTCCAGATAATTGCGCGTGACCGCGTATTCCGGCGAGCCGGTTTCGAGGATCGACAGTTTGTGGGTTTCTTCTTCCAGGCGCTTCTGCACCTGCGCCGGCAGGGTTTTGCCTTCGAGGCGCTGCTGGAACTGTTCGAGGTCGGCACTGCGGTCATCCTTGGTCAGACCGAGTTCCTGCTGGATAACCTTGAGTTGTTCCTTGAGGAAGAACTCGCGCTGATGCTCGCCGATCTTGCGGTTAACTTCAGCTGAAATCTCTTTCTGCAGGCGCGCGACTTCGACTTCCTTGCGCAGCATCGGCAGGACTTTTTCCATGCGCTTGAGCATCGGCACGCAGTCGAGCACTTCCTGCAGTTCAGGCCCGGTGGCAGATGTGAGCGCGGCGGCGAAGTCGGTCAGCGGCGACGGGTCGTTGGGGCTGAAGCGGTTGAGGTAGTTCTTCAGCTCTTCGCTGTACAGCGGGTTGAGCGGCAGCAGCTCCTTGATCGCATTGATCAGCGCCATGCCGTAAGCCTTGACCTCATCGGTCGGCTCGGTCGGCTGGTGCGGGTATTCGACCTCCACCAGATACGGTGGGCGGTGATGTTTGAGCCAGGTCTTGATGCGCACGCGGCTCAGCCCCTGGGCGACGAATTGCAGTTTGCCGTTCTCGCGACTGGCGTGGTGAACCTTGACCAGCGTGCCGTATTCCGGAAGGGCGCCGGTGTTGAAGTGGCGCGGGTCTTCCTGGGGCGTGTCCATGAAGAACAGGGCCAGGGAATGATGTTCGGATTTGCTGACCAGTTCGAGGGTTTCGGCCCACGGTTCTTCGTTGACGATGACCGGCAGGACCTGGGCCGGGAAGAACGGGCGGTTGTGGATCGGGATGATGTAGACCTTGTCCGGCAGGTTTTGGCCTGGCAGGGCGAGGCCTTTGCCGGAGGAGGTGTGTTCGATGTGGTCGTCTTCGGTGTAGTCGTCGGGGTGATCGGGGAATTCTTGCTGGTCGCTCATGGGGCACCTGCGCAATGGGGTATGGGTCTTAGATGGGGCAGGGCTTGGGTGGTTTCAATGGGAGGGGATGTTTCTGCTTGTGTGTTCAGGGTTTTGACAGGTGTCACGCTTTTGGGCTTGGCGGCCTTTGGGCCGACCATGTTCTTTGGGGTTGGTGTGTATATCCGTTGCTGCGGTAACGGCTGCTTAGGGTTTCGCCCTGACGGCGACTCACTTTTTTGACAAACGCCTCAAAAAAGTAAGCAAAAAAACGCTTGCTCCTACGTGCGGCCCGCTCGCTGGGGCTCGGGGTTCCTTCGCTGCGGGATCGATCCGGGGGGCAGCGCCTACGGTTTGCTTCGCTGCACCTCCTCTCGCTGTGTTTGGCTGCGCCAAACGGTCGCTGCGCTCCCACCCCCGGATCAATCCCTCCACTCAGCCTTCCGACGTCGCTCGTGGATCAAGATCAAGAGCAGGCGAGCTGACACTCGGCCTATTGAGTGGTGAAGAGCTTGGTGTGCTTGGCTTTGGATTTGTGGTGTTCTTGCCCCTCACCCCAGCCCTCTCCCGAGGGAGAGGGGCCGGTTTTTGGGCTTTTCAGAATGTGAGTTCGGCTCGGTATTGCACGTCGGCGTGTCTCTCCCAAACACCTCGGTCAGTCCCCTCTCCCTCCGGGAGAGGGCTAGGGTGAGGGGCTGTTGATTCACGCTTTGAAGCTCAAGTTCGGCTCGGTATTGCACGTCGGCGTATCTCGCCCAAACACCTCGGTCAATCCCCTCTCCCTCTGGGAGAGGGCTAGGGTGAGGGGCTTTTCAGTTGTGAGTGGGGGGGTGGGATATTTCGTGGTTATCCAGTGCGCGGTTCACCGCGAGTTCGGCGAGCATGATGATTTGCTGGATCGCCAGGATGGTGCGTCGCTGCGGCAGTTCGATGTAGGCGGCGATGTCGCTGGTCATGAGGCTGGCTTGGGCCAGGGATTCGCAGGCGTGTACCAGCAGGCTTTCGTTGTCTTGATCGGGGGCGACCTGGAACATGGTGCTGGGCTTGTGGAAGCGCAGGGTTAAGGCGTTGGGTTTGAGGTAGTGGTCGAGGGCGCGTTCGGCGGCGTCGTGGAATCTTTTTGAGCCGGGGAATTCGTAGGGGGTAGTGTCGTCCGCTGCGGGCGGATTGGGGGTTGGTTTGATCATGGTGAATACTCAGTTGGTGAAAGTGGAGCTGCCTTCGATTGCCGCGACGCAATCTGAGGTGGCAGCTGTACGCGGGTTCGCGGACCGATAACTGAGAAATCGGCATACCTCCAAGGACGGTATCCCGCGCACAGCCGCCATGACACAAGCTACAGGCACCGAGGTGCCGTGAGGTTGGCGATTATGCATCAGTTATCGGGCCGCGACGCCCGTTCGCTGAATTTGCAGCGACCCTCAGAGCCTATCCACCCCACTTCCGACGCACAACCGACGCGACTTGTGGGAAAAACTCCGCGCAATCACCAGTTTCTGTAGGACAAGCACAGTTCCTACAAAATGGTATTGCTCGCGTCGTGCTGGTACAGCAGGCCGATTTGCAGTCAACACAAATCGTGACCGGATAATTGATTGCGCCTGATGGTGTACATCATCGTGCTGTGGAACTCCTTCTACATCACGGCCCCCGTGGAGGGACTAAAGCACCACGGCTACCCGGTGCTGGACGAAGATCTGGCTCGGCTATCACAGCATATTTTCTAACATATCAATATGCTGGGACGGTACTCCTTCGCAGCACTAGGTGACCCGCAGCCAGTGCGTCATCAAGACGAAGGCTGTGAGGATAACCAAGACGCGGTTTTGAAAAAGCCTTTATGGGTATAGATTCGGTTTGAGGTTACTTTCGTGAAAAAAACCACTTAACTTTCCGCTTGACCGGTAATGAAAATGAATGAAGGAGAATGCAAGAAAACGCAAGCCAACCAATAAGTGGGTGCTCTGCAATTATCTCTGGTCTATGCCCTAAAAAAAGAAAGTTATTATTTTCTATAATATCTATATAAGGTACAACAAAGAAGCCATTGAACGTCAGGCAGAAGAAAAGCTTAATACTATTTAACTTTTTTCCAGAAAGGCGTGCTTTTAGAAGGTAGGCGAAAAAAACACCACAAACGGCCAAGATAGGGAAAATCCACACAATCATTTCGTGGTCTCTTGGTAGATCTGTTTTCCTGTTTGGAAATCAGTGTGTATTTCAAGCCCCCATGCGCTAGCGCCCATTCCTTTATAAGATCGCACATAGTCTGTCCTTACGTATCTAAACAAACGCCAGGCATCGGGCTTTAATATGTAGCGACTAAGGCCGTAGGCAGACATGCCTAGGTCAGCGGTGCTGTAGGCTAAATTCCCTTCGCGCGCTTCATATCCCACCGACTTTGCTATGGCTTGATAACCCTTCCTGACAGGGCCTTCTGTATCAGCTCGATCCTCTAAAAGGTTGCGCCCGTTTTCATAAATGTTATTGGCTCCATGGGCCATCATTGGCACACCAGCCACGAGACACAATGTGCCTGCTGAGGCATAGCATATCCCACCGCCTGTAATAACCTGCATTGCACCAGCGATAGCGCCGGCCCCCTTTTTAGTTATTTCCCATGACTGACTAAGCAAACTGCTTTGTTCGTTCTTCAGGTCCTGTAAACCCTGCTCAGGAGTTTTTTTGCCCTGAGAAACGTCATCAACAATCCTTTTGGCGTAATAAGCGACTTCACGGTTGAACTGCAAGCGCAGCATGCCGTCTTTGATGTGTTTAACGCCCAATGTGCTGGCCTGGCTTCCTAGTTTTCCAGCTGCGGCGCTGACCATCCAGTAGTCACAACTATCAGATGTGCAACTCTCGCTCAGTCGTTTCATTCGTTATTTCCCCATGTGCCATATCCGCTGGTGCCAGCAGCATGGTGGGTCCAAGTTATATCTCGGTAGCGGATAGCTATATGCTCTTGTGGTTCGGCATCGTTCTGCAAAATTGAATGGGGCATTTCAAGTGTTAAGTCAGCAATAACTCCGCCGTTGATCGAAACTGAGTAGAATCTTTCCTGCATGCCGGAAGAGGAAATTCGATAAAAGCTAATTGTGCAGTTTATCTGCTCTCTAGTTGAAAGTGCTTGAGCAAGGAGAGGTGAGGATTTATCAATATTTTTGGTGATGATAATTGGATTGTGTGTTGGCTTGTCGATGTTTCCGATGCTGACCATGTTGTGGGAGTAAGAAAGCACCATGATTTCGTCGGTATGCCCTGACTGGCACTTGTTGCCAATAGAGTCCTGTGTTGAACAACCCGCTGAAATCAATCCTTGAGCCTTTCCGGTGATGGTCATGTAACCATGGTTAGACATACGTGGAACTCCTTTTAGTCAGCCGAACATCCTATTACAAGGGTCTCAGGTGTGATGTAGGGCATTTCTGAAAAGCCACACGAAATATGTTGAACTGAGATCTGACGGCAACTCCGGAAAATGTCTCGTAAGTTTGTGAGTAGGTCGCGAATCCAGGGTGTCCGAGCTTAATCTGGCGTGCCATTGCCACCATTTCGCACCGGTGGCGATGAAATGGGCTTGGATGGCTTCCTGTTTGCTGTCTGACCCACCGTTATCGCTGGCAAACAAGCTCCCACAGGGTTCTCAGGTGCATGCAGAAATGGCGAGCACAAAAAAGGCGATGTCCCTCACGAGACATCGCCTTTGTTTTACCGCCGTTAAAGCTTATTCCGGCAATTTGTACGCAATGATGTAGTCACCCATCTTGGTGCCCAGCGAGCCGTGACCGCCGACGACGAGCAGTACGTATTGCTTGCCGTCCTTGCCGGTATACGTCATCGGAGTTGCTTGACCACCGGCTGGCAGACGCGATTTCCACAGCTCCTTACCGGTATTCACGTCATAGGCGCGCAGGTACTGGTCGAGGGTGCCGCTGAGGAAGCCGACGCCGCCGGCAGTGACCATCGAACCGCCCATGCTCGGTACGCCGAGGGTGAAGCCGATCGGGATCGGCGAGCTGTCGCGGCTGGTGCCGTTCTTGCGTTTCCACACGACTTTGCCGGTGGTCAGGTCGATACCGGCGACGTAGCCCCAGGCCGGGGCCTGGCACGGTACGCCCAGTGGCGACATGAACGGATGCATGATCACCGCGTATGGCGCGCCGGTGTTTGGCTGCACACCCGAGGTTTCGCTTTCACGTTTGCTGCCGGCTTCGACTTTTTCGCGCGGAACCATTTTCGACACGAAGGCCATGTAGTTCGGGCTGGTGAACAGCATCTGGCGAACCGGGTCGACCGAGACGCCACCCCAGTTGAACACGCCGACGTTACCCGGGTAGATCAGGCTGCCCTGTTCCGATGGCGGGGTGTACTGGCCTTCGTAACGCAGTTCCTTGAACTGGATGCGGCACAGCATCTGGTCGAACGGGCTCGCGCCCCACATGGCTTTTTCGGTCAGTTCCGGGGCCAGCAGGTTGAGGTCCGAACGGGCCTGGGTCGGTGCGGTGTGGTCGCCTTTCACAGCGCCTTGCGGTACCGGGATTTCCTGGATCGGGATGATCGGCGTGCCGTCACGACGGTCGAGGACGTACAGGCTGCCCTGTTTGGTCGGGGCGATCAGCGCAGGTTTCACGCCGTCGGCGGTTTTCATGTCGAGCAGGGTAGGCTGGCTGCCGACGTCCATGTCCCACAGGTCGTGGTGGGTGAACTGGTAGTTCCAGCGCACTTTACCGGTGGCCAGGTCCAGGGCAACGAGGCCGGCGCTGAATTTCTCGGCGCCCGGGGTGCGGTTGCCGCCCCATTGGTCAGGGGTCTGGTTGCCCAGTGGCAGGTAAACCATGCCGAGTTTTTCGTCGACACTGGCCAGCGACCACATGTTCGCCGAGTTGCGGCTGTAGGTTTCGCCCGGGGCCAGAGGCTCGGTGGCGTCCGGCTTGTCGCTGTCCCAGTTCCACACCAGGTGACCGTCGCGCACGTCGAAAGCACGGATCACGCCCGATGGCTCGTTGGTCGATTCGTTGTCGGTGACGTGACCGCCCATGATCACCAGATCACGGGTGATCGCCGCTGGCGAGGTGGAGTAGTAGCCACCGGCGGTGAACGGGCCGATGCCTTGGGTCAGGTCGACCACGCCGTTGGTTCCGAAGCCTTCGCAGATCTTGCCGGTGTCGGCGTTCAGTGCGATCAGGCGGGCGTCAGCGGTTGGCAGGTACAGGCGACGCGGGCAGGCCTGAGCAACGGCTTGGCCCGCTTCGGAGATGACGGCCGAGCCGGCGTTTTCAGACTTGGCGTACGCGGCTTCGTCGTAGTACGACACGCCACGGCAAGTCATGTGGGCGAAGCCCTTGAAGCCGACCGGGCTCTTGATCTGTGGATCGAAGCGCCAGATTTCCTTGCCGGTGTCCGGATCCAGCGCCAGCACTTTGCTGTGCGCGGTGCAGGCGTAGACCATGCCATTGGCTTTGAGCGGGGTGTTTTCGTTGGTCAGCTCGACCGGGTCATCGTCGGTCGGCAGGTCGCCCGTCTGAATGCGCCAGGCTTCTTGCAGCTTGCCGACGTTTTCCGGGGTGATCTGCTTGAGCGGCGAGTAGCGGTCACCGAACTCGGTGCGACCGTAGGCCTGCCAGTCGCCGTCCGGCATGGCCGGTGCGGTGCTGGCCATGTCGGCGGTGTCGCGGCCCAGTTCGCCGAAGGTCTCGCCCGGGTGGGTGAACAGGCTGGCCAAAGCGGTAACGCCGGCCAGGATCACCGCGACGGTCAGACCGCCGGTGCCCATTTTCGCCGGGCCGTTGAGCAGCAGCGGACGACGGAACCACGGCAGCAACATCACGAAGCCGAGGACAAACCACAGCGCCAGACGTGGCACCAATTGCCACCAGTCCAGACCGACTTCCCACAACGCCCAGACAGTGCTGGCAAACAGCACGATGGCGTACAGGCCCAGCGCCGCGCGGCGGCGCATCAGCAGCAGAATGCCGGTCAAGGCGATACCGATGCCGGCCAGCAGGTAGTACAGCGAGCCGCCAAGCGTGCTCAGCTTGATTCCCCCGGCCAGCATGGCCAGGCCCATCAGTAGAAGCAGGATGCCGAGCAGGGCGGGTAGTAGCCGACCCCGGCTCGCAGCACTTTCGGTGCTCATAGTGTGATTCTCCGTGACGTTTATGTAGTCCCGCGCTGTAGTCACTTTAGATGACGATTTGGCGCAGGCATGGTTCAGATAAAAACTTGTTCGGCTAACGAAATGCATTCCTGTGGCAGCGGGCTTGCTCGCGAAGGCGATGTGTCAGGTGCGCAGGTGTCACCTGATACACCGCTTTCGCGAGCAAGCCCGCTCCCACATTTGATATTGACCGGGCGCTTAGAACGACGACTGGATCTTGATCGCGCCGATCAGGGCGTCGTCGACGTCGTTCACGCCACCGGGGTGGCGGATGTATTGCAGGTTCGGGCGCACGGTCAGCCAGTTGGTCACGTGCACGCCGTAATACAGTTCGGCGCTGTATTCGGTGTCCTGCGGTGGCAGGAACGCCGGATTGTCGTAGTCGTAGACGGCGTTGGCGCGGTTGCTCGCTTCGGCGTTCTTGCGATAGGCCGGGTTGACGTGGACGCGTGCCAGAGCAAAACCGATGTCGTCCTTGGCGCGAGCATCGAACGGGCCTTTGTAGGTCAGGCCGGCCTGTACATAGTTGTCGATCGCGTTGGTTTTCTTGTCGTGCATCGTCGCGTTGGCGAACAGACTCAGGCCACGGCTGTTATCACTGGCCACACTGGTGATTTGCTGCTGCACACCCAGCCACACGCCGTGCTTGCTCGACGCGCTGCGGTAGGCTTCGCCGCTCAGCGCTGCCGGTTGGCCGTTCTGGTCTTTATAGACGTCTGAGGCCTTGGCGTTGCTGTAGTAGTAACCGGCACGGTATTCGCCCGGCAGGCCGTTGAGCTTCGGCGTCCACACCAGTTCGACCGGCAGGATCGCGCCCTGGGTGCCGCTGCCGCTGAGTTTGAAGCCGTTGCCGCGATCAAGGTTCGACGGGTTCTGCTCATAAGCGCCGATCTGCGCATACAGCTCCGGCGTCAGGTGATATTTGACCCGCAGCGCCCACTGGCTGACCGGCCAGTTGTACCAGATGCCGCCGACCCAGTTGCCGACCTGCGAGCCGCAGAAGGCCAGGTTCTGGAAGTCGCAAGGGAAGCTGTTGAAGTCTTCGCCTTCACCGAAGCGGCCGACTTTGATGTCGAGCTTCTGATCGAAGAATTTCTGCTGATACCACATCTGCGTCAGGCGTGTGGTCTGGCCACGGCCCCAGACTTCCTGGGCGGAAGTGAAGCCGCCAACGCGCGGGTCGTTGATGCGGTCGTTGCTGATGTTGTTGCCGCTGCGCTTGGTGATGGTCAGTTGGAACTCGGCGTCGTCCCAACCGAGGATCTTCTGCAGGTCCAGATGCGTGCCGAGGCCGAACTGGTCGCTGTAGCGCGCGGTGCGGTCATGGTCGTAACCGCCGTGCAGGTTGCTGCCCATTTCGCCGGTGTAATCGAGTTTGAAGTCGTAGCCTTTTTCCGCAAGTTCTGTGCGCGTGCCATTCCAGTCACCGAGCATGTACGGGGATTCACTGTCGAAGGCCGGCGCTGCATGGGCGCAGGTGGCAAGACCGACTGCGGCGCAGCCGCCAAGGGTGCGCAGAGTGGAGATAGCGCTGTCTCGGGAGAAGGAAAAATCAGGCATGAAGAAGTCTTTTTTTGATGTTTTTCGAGTGCAGGCCGAGCGCTTCAGAATGTCGCAGGCAGTGAAGCGTTTCAGCGGAAGGGCGGCAGGATAATGATCTGTAACAAATTGAGAAAGCGCTTTTGCAGACATGCAGCGTTTCGGATTCGGTAACAGTGCGGCAAACGGGCGCATTGTGGGGCGGGTCACAGCCTGCGATCTTCCCGGGTTGGCCTACATTTTCAGGAAGGCCTTCCACCCGCTCAGCCCCTCGGCTAAGGTGCGCGGCTTTACGCATCTCCACTTCGCTCAAAGGCCCGGCATGAACGAACAAACCCCTGATCCGCTGCACGGCGTGACCCTCGAACAGATCCTCAATGCACTCGTCGCTCACTACGAGTGGTCGGGGCTGGCCGAGCGTATCGATATCCGTTGCTTCAAGAGCGATCCGAGCATCAAGTCGAGCCTGACCTTCCTGCGTAAAACCCCGTGGGCGCGGGAGAAGGTCGAGCGCCTGTACGTGAAGCTGATGCGCACCAAGCGACCGCTCTGAGATGGACAGCGCGAGGCAGCGACGCCTGATTACCTGCCTGGCCGTGTTGGGCTGGGCCGGATTGACGATTCAGCTGTACCTGATTCTCTTTGCGCGATTGAGCATCGGCGCCAGCCTGTTGGGCGGGCTGGTGAGCTTCTTCAGCTACTTCACGATATTGACCAATACGCTGGTGGCGACCGTGTTGACCTGCGCCGTGAGCCAGCGTGAATCCGCCGCGCGGCGCTGGTTTCTGCAACCGTGGGTCAGCAGTGGCATAGCCGTAAGCATCGCCGTCGTCGGTCTGGCGTACAACATTCTGCTGCGGCATTTGTGGCACCCCGAAGGCTGGCAGTTCATCGCTGATGAATTGCTCCACGATGTCATGCCGGTGCTGTTTCTCGGCTATTGGTGGTGCTGCGTCCCCAAAGGCACGTTGCGCCTGTGGCACTTGCCACTGTGGATGATCTATCCGCTGGTGTACTTCATCTACGCCTTGCTGCGTGGGCATCTGCTCGGCGCGTATGCGTATCCGTTCATTGATGTCGCGGTGTTGGGTTATCCACAGGTGCTGGCGAACGCCGGGGGGATTTTGGTGGGGTTTGTGCTGGTGGGGTTGCTGCTAATTGGCCTGGATCGTAGAAAGACCGCACGAAGTTGAGATCCATTGTGGGAGCGGGCTTGCTCGCGAATGCGGTGTAACAGTTTGCATAAATGTTGACTGACACACGGATTTCGCGAGCAAGCCCGCTCCCACAGGGGAAATTGCAGGGAGGCGATTATTCTTCGTCAGAGCCCTCGGCGCGCCAGTAGCCGACTGCCTTGATGAACTGTTCATCGAGCCCATGCTCATCGATCAGTACCCGACGAATCTGCCGCGAGATTTTCGTTTCAGTCGCTACCCACGCATACAGATTGCCCTTGGGCACCTGCAGTTGTTTGACCGTGGTCAGCAGGTTGTCCTTGCCGCCTTCGCGCAGCACCCAGATCACATTGACCTGCGCTGCGCTTTCCAGCCGCTGCTGTTCGGCGCCGTTTTCCACTTCGATCACCACCAGCGCCTTGCGATTGGCTGCCAGGCCTTCGAGCCGGCGGGCGATGGCGGGCAGGGCGGTTTCGTCGCCGATCAGCACGTAGCTGTCGAAGATGTCCGGCACGATCATCGACCCGCGTGGCCCACCGATGTGCAGGAACTGTCCGGGTTGCGCCTGTTCGGCCCAGGTCGAAGCAGGGCCATCGCCATGCAGGACGAAATCGATGTCCAGCTCCATTTTTTCCAGGTCATAGCGACGCGGCGTGTAGTCGCGCATCTCGGGCATCGTGCCGTTGTCCTTGCCGGCGCCGAGTTGCAGTGTCTCCAGCGCCGCCGCCTGTTCGGCGGTCTGCGGGAACAGCAATTTGACGTGGTCGTCCGTGCCCAGGCTGATGAACCCGGCCAGTTCCGGCCCGCCGAGGGTGATGCGGCGCATGCGTGGGGTCAGATCGGTGACGCGCAACACTTGCAGCTTGCGGCGTTTGATTTCGTGCATCACGCGGTGAATGGTCTGAGTATCGACAGCGGTCATTCGGCTTTCTCCGTAGCGGGTCGAGCGGCGGGGCCGTCGACGATGGCTTTGGCGGTGTTGTTGAGCAGATCGCGTACGCGCAGGATTTCTTCCGCGCTCCAGCGCCCGTGGTGCATTTGCAAGGCGTGCCGCAGGTTGTGCACGGCTTCGTGGATTTCCGGCGGCCGGTCGTGGCCGCGCAGCGAGCGCTTGCTGACGTCGATGCGCATACGGACGCCGTCGAGCGCCACCGCTTGTTCACTTAAAGACAAACGACCGGCATCGGTCACGCTGTAGCGTTTTTTGCCGGCCTCGGCGTCACCTGCAATCAGGTCGCTCTCTTCCAGAAAGGTCAGGGTCGGGTAGATCACCCCGGGACTCGGGCTGTAGGCGCCGTCGAACATGCCTTCGATCTGGCGGATGAGGTCGTAGCCGTGGCACGGCTGTTCGGCAATCAGCGCCAGCAACAACAATTTCAGATCACCGGGGGCGAACACCCGAGGGCCGCGGCCGCCGCGTTCGCGACCCGGGCGCTTCTCGAAGCCGTCGCGGCCATCACCGTGTTCGCGGTGGGGGGAATGAGGGTCTCTCATGTCTGCTTTTCTCTCTCTCGTCGTATTTAGATACAACTTAAGATATATCTTAATGCTTGCGCAAGACGATTTTCCCTCCAGCGTGTTTCGACAGACGAGTGGTCACCTGGGCGAATCGAGCAAAAAAATAGTTTTTTAGTCACTGAGGAGCGCGGTGACTTAAAAGTTAAAGTTATCGCTCTAGTTGCTCTCGAGCATATATTCTAATGTGACCAAAGTTGCTGATATAAAGCGACAAAGTTGCTGTGTGGTTTTTTTCGGATAACTGTATGTAGGGCGCAACTTACAGCGAATATCGCAAGTATCTGTTTTTCGTTCATTTTTCCGGCGGGGTACGGGGTTGTTGAACTACGAGGTTGTCGGAAGTTGCCTGCTTACATTCCAGAGGCAACAGCCGATGATGCCCACCGTTGAAAGTTCAAGTCGATCTGGTTGGTGATGAACAAGCGGATTATGAACTTTTGATGACACCCCCTTATATAAGCAAACAGGTACTGAACGATGTTCAAGAAATTCGCAATCGCTGCTCCACTGGCTCTTCTGGCAATGACCTCCACTGGTGCTTTCGCTGCGGGCGAAGCGTCGCACTCCATCAGCCTCGTCGCTCACGTGCCGACCAATGGTTTCTACGTCGTACCGACCGATCCTGATCTGGTCAACAAGGACCAAGACATGAGCTACCAGCCAACCACCGGGAAGATGCGCGACGTCAACGGTTTCTTCGACGTGCGCAACAACAACGGTTCGGTTCACGCCAGTCTCGAAAGCCTGCCGAAGCTGGTGTCCGGCAGCACCTCGATCGACTTGCGTGTGATGTTCAACAACAAGGAACTGAACCTGACCCCGCAAATGGTCGTCGGTGAAGCCGAGTCCGACGTCAACTTCCGCGCACCGCTGAACATCAGTGCCGTGGGCAGCAACTTCGAGCCGGGCGACTACACCGGTTCGGTCGCGATGATCTTCGACGCCGTGACGCCATAACCGCTCACTTGATCGATCGATCAGGCATCAAAGCGCAACTTTGAAGGTTGACGCTTGACCGTTGGGGCAGTCGTTCTTGTCTGCCTCGACGGACTTCCATTGTTCGTTATCCGAGTACGCGTTCATGTTCCCGATGACACCCATCGCGGCTGCGCTTGCGCTGTTGTTTTGTGCCAGCGCTGCCGTGGCTTCCAGCACCGCCGGCACCACACCCCGCAGCTTGTTGGCGCAGGCCAAAGGTTTGCCGGCGGATTTCGAGGAGCATTTCTTTGATGTGCCGCTGGCGGTGCGGGTCGAAGTCGATCAGCAGCCGCTGGGCGAAGCCATGGTGGTGCTGTCCCGCGACGATCGCATCACCCTGCTCGAATTCACCGACACCAGTGAAAACCGTTTCGGCCCGGCCGAGCGGGAAAAGTGGGCAAGTTATCTCAAGCCCGGCGCGCCTTTGGGCGCATGTAGCAGTTCCTGCCCGGACCAGTTTCTGGCGGTGCATTACAACCTGGAAAATTCGCTGGTTTCGATCGCCACCGAAAATGCCGAGCGTGACGTTTCCGCCAAACGTTATTACGAGCAACCCAGCGGTGGCAGCAGCGGCCTGATGGTGCGTAATCAGCTCAACCTCAACGGTGGCCAGGACCAGGATCTCGGTGGGCGGTTCGGCCTTGAGGCCAGCGGCAGCCTCGGCAACTGGAGCCAGACACTCAATTTGCAAATGGCCCGCCTCGGCGGTCCGGACGACAAGCTTTATCACGCCGTCCATGAGCTGCACACCCAGCGCGAACTGCAAGGCAGTTTTTTCCGTCTGGGCTATTTCACCCCTAATTCCGAAGGGCTGACACGCCAACCGCGCACGTTCGGCACCAGCCCTGACACCGCCGTCGGCGTCATGTACGGCAGCTCCGACAGTCTGGCCATCAACAGCCCGATGCCCAGCGTCTATCCGATCTATGTCACCGCCAACCGTCAGGGTTCGGTGGAAATCTGGCGCGACGGCTTGCTGATCAACACGCAATCGGTGCCGGCCGGCTTGCAGACCCTCGATACCCGGCCATTGCCCGGCGGTATTTATGAAGTGGAAGTGCGCCTGATCGAAGACGGCCAGATCACCTCCACCACCCAGGAGCTGGTGTACAAGCCCAGCAACTGGCGCAACCTCGACGAACGCTGGCGCTACAACCTGTTCGCCGGCGAAGAAAGCAAACTGCTGAGCAACTGGGACACCCAGGCCAGCGGCAGCCCCACGGCCGGGGCCGCGGTCAACTATCTGCTGCACCCGCGAGTCATCCTCGGCGCGTCCGCGCGACAGATCCGCGAAAAGCTGCAGTACGGCACGTCCATCGACTGGACCTTGGCCAATCACATCAGTCTGTACGCCAACGTTTACAAAACCGAGGACTATGGCACCGGTCTGGACCTGCAAAGCCTTTATAACTATGGCCCGGGCAGCGTGGTGATCAGCCACAACCGCAGTTGGCTAGACACCACCTACACCTACGACACCTTGCCCGATGGCACGCGTGTTCGCCCGCGCAACGTGTTTGTCGGCCAGACCAGCAATTCTTCGCTGGCGCTTAACCATCGCCTCAGCAGCAAGAGCTCGGTCAATGCGCGGGTGTCGCACAGCGAGGGCAATGTCGAAGGCATGGGCGTCGATCTGGGCTGGACCCAGCGCACGATGGTGCTGGGCAGCGATGCCAGTTGGCGCCTGTCGATCTTCGATCGGCCGGGCAGCTACAGCAGCGGCGATGCACGCAATCGTGGCGTCGACCTGAGTATCAACATGGCACTCGGTGCCCCCGGCCAGCAGATCAGCGGCAGTATCGGTTCACGCACGGCCCGCGACGGTACGCGTGACAACAACGCCTCGCTTGGCTGGCGCAAGGACTTTCAGGATCACGTTCTGCAAAACGTGTCGCTCACGGCACTCACCGACACGTACGGCGTGGGCGTATCGAGTCTGGCCAACTTCCGCACCGATACGGTCAACGGCGACGGCTTTATCCAGCGCTCCTCTTACAACGGCAACTTCACCGGCGGCCTCAATCTTGACAGCACGCTGGTGGTCGGCGGTCAGCGGATGCTCATGACCAGCCAGAACGAGCTGCGCGGCGCGGGAATGATTGTCGACGTCGAGTCGGACATCGAAGACATCGTCCTGCGCGCCGACGATTACAGCGGCGGCGGCGCGGCGTTGAAGCCGGGGCGCAATTTCATCCCGATCACCGCCTACCAGAACAGCTCGGTGAGTTTCGATTTCGAGGGTAATAACGTACCCGCAGCGACGATCGAACCGGCGCGCACCCGTTACCACCTGAACAAGGGCGGCGTCGAGTATCGCAAGGTGCGCGTGATGAAGACGTTCACCGTGCTTGGCCGTCTGGTCAATGCGCAGGGGCAGCCGCTCAAGGGCCACCACGTGATCAACCACGCCAGCCGCGGCGTGACTGAAGTGGATGGGTTCTTTTCGATGGAAATGAATGCCGGTTCGCCAACCCTGGAAGTGCGCCAGGGTAATCAGTTGTTGTGCCAGTTCCGTCTCGATGCCAACAGCCATCGCAGCGAAAACAACGTGTTGATGATCGGTGATCTGCGCTGCACGCCGGACACTCTGGCCGACGTCAACCTCACCGAACAGAAAGCAGGTTGATTCTATGAAGATAATTACAGGCGGCTGCGCATTGGTGTTGGCGCTGAGCATGTCGCCGGTCCAGGCAATCAATCAGGAAATCCGCGCATTGTTTCAGCCGGACTCTTCGCAGCCGGGCAAGACCGTATTCGTCAACAAGACGCCCAACAGCGGTTACTGTGCGACTTACCCGGATCAATGCGCAGACAACTCGATGTTCAGCATTCAGTTGCCGGTGCGTTTCACCTCTAGCTATGAGTTCCCGACCTATTGGGGCTTTGGTATCAAGGTGCCTGCCAACTGGCGCCGGCTGACGGTGACCAACACTGACACCTTGGAAACGGAAACCGTCGAAGTCCGCATCACCGGTATCGGTTCCAACTATGTTCTAAGCCAGCCGGCGCACGAGCTGGTCGGGGTGGACGAACCCCTGCTCGGCCATCAAAAGCTCTGGACCGGAAGCAGTTGGGTGTATGCGGCATCACCCTGTCTGTACAGCGGTGTTGGATCCTTCACGCCTACCTCTTACCGGTTTTTCTGGAAGACTCCCGTCGAGTCGTTCTGCGTGAAGCAGAACCTGGCGAGAATTCCGTCCATTTACTTCGATACTCTCGACTTCGCTTACGAACTGCGTACGCCCAATCCGTTGGGCATGTCATCGGGTCTGTACACCGGGTCATTGAACTACAGCCTGGGGAGCGGTGGCGATTTTGATTTGGGGCCGAGTTTTCAACCTGACGATCCCAACCTCACCCTGGACTTCGTACTGGACGTTCAGCACACCCTCAAAGTCGATCTGCCGCCGGGTGGCAATCAGGTCTCGCTGGAGCCTGAAGGTGGGTGGTCAGGCTGGATCGACAGCGGGCGTAAACCGAAAAGAATTTTCCGCGATCAACCATTCTTCATTTCGGCGTCTTCACGCTTCAAAGTCATGCTGTTGTGCAATTCCTATGGCGGCAACACGTGCAACCTGGGCAGCCCGAAAGGGGACACGACCGGGGTTGAAGTTTCCATGAGTTTGCCAGCAGGCATCACCCATTCCGGCGGCCATATCGCCGCCCGACTGCCGTTGTCATTCAACAATTGGGTCGGGCCTTTCCAGCCTGGAATGTATGTCGATCGCAAGCCGGGAACGTTGCATTTCGACATGACCCCGTCAGCTATCGATTTCCTGCTTCGACCCGGCAAAAACGACCGGCTGCGAGGCAACATCACCATTATCTGGGACTCGGAAGCGTGACCGCTCCTGTCGGGCCATTCTCAATAATCATGGAGTTGAACGCGATGAAACGTGGTTTCTTGCTGAGCCTGCTCAGTGTGTTTTGCCTGACGGCGCAGGCCGGTCCGCAAATCAATGTGGGCACGGTGTACGACTATCTCGATGGCGATAAAAGCACCTACCTCAAACGGGTCTTCAACAGCGGCGATGCCACGGCGTTCGTCAAGATCAATGTGCTGGAAATCATCTACGACGCCGAGGGTGCGCCGCAGGAAGTGCCCGTGGAAAACGCTGCCGACGGCGCGTCCCGCAATGGTGTTATGGCCAGCCCGGCGCGCCTGATCGTCCCGGCTCAGGGCATGCAAGGCACGCGTCTGCTGTACATGGGCGAACGTGATCGCGAGCGTTATTTTCGTGTGCGTTTTGTCCCGGTGGTGCCGGAAAAAGAAGACGAGTTCGTCGTCAGCAACGAGGAGCGCGAAGACTATAAAAACTCACTGTCAGCCGGGGTCAATGTGATGACCGGCTTCGGCACGATTTTCTTCGTACGGCCCAAGGCCCCGCGTTTCGCCACCGTCGTCAACGATACCGATAGTCGCTATGAATTGCGCAACAACGGCAACACGGTACTGATTGTCGACGAGTTCAAGAGCTGTTCACTGAGCAAGGAAAGCGACTGCGGCGCCACCACCAAACACCATGTGCTGGCGGGCAAGACTTTCGCCTTCGACAAGGAAAAAGGCCGCCAGTACAGCTTCTTCCTGATCGAAGGCAGCGACAGGAAAACCGTGAAGATCGCCAGTCGCTAGGTTTGTTTCCATTGACGCATCGGGTAACCAACATGATCAAGCAATGCACCGCCGCCGCGCTGATGGCCGCCACTGCGCTGGCCGGCGCCGGGGCGTGGGCCGCGCGCGAAGAGCACACCTTCGAAGTGTCCCTGACCATTCCCAGTCGGCCGTTCTACATCATCCCGTCCGAGCCCGACTGGATTCATCGCCCGCAACGGCTCGAGTGGGATTACCCGCGTTCGACTCTTAACGGGTTGATGCGCAATTTCGATGTGCGGCATGACAGCAGCGCAATCGAAGCGCGGCTCGCCTACGAGCCATATCTGGAGAACGGTCGGCCGGGTGAAGTGATCGAGTTGCGCGTCGCGTTCAATGATGTCGAGTTGAGTTCGCACATCACGCCGCGCCAGGTGCTGTCGCAAGAGGAAGCGGCCGCAGGCAAACGGGTGGCGTTGAAAATCGATCCGATCGAGCCGGCGGGCGGTTATCGCTCCGGGGACTACCACGGCAATGTCGTGCTGTTGTTCAACGCCCGGGCACCGGGGGCGCAATGAACAGCAGCCGATCAGGCTCATCAGAGGCAGGACGAATAATGAAAAGGTACATTTGGCTGGTATGGCTGGCGGCGTTGAGCGTTCCTGAAGCGCACGGGATCAATCAGGAAATCCACGCGTTGTTTCAACCAGACTCTTCCAAGCCAAACAAGAATGCCTTCGTCAACAAAACACCGAACAGTGGTTATTGCGCGTTGTACCCGGCGCAATGTATCGGTTATCAGATGTTCAGTATCGAGTTGCCCATCAGGTTCACCTCCAGCCGTTATCTCGAACGTTTCGACTGGGCCGCCGTCAAGGCCCCGGCCAACTGGCGGCGCGTGACGGTGACGAACCAGCAGACCCAGGAAACGCATACGCTGGAACTGCGCATCAGCGGCATGGGATCCAAATACGTGCTCAGCCACCCAGCCAAGCAACTGGCAGGCGGCAGCAATGCCCTCGAAGGCCATCGGCGCTTATGGACCACTGACAGTTGGGTTCATGGAATACCTGCCCCGTGCAGTTACAGTGGCGTCGGCGAATACGATGAGGATTATTTCCGGTTTTTCTGGAAGACGGCTGAAGCCGCCCACTGTTTCAAGGTGCCGGCGTACTTCATTCCGTCGATGTATTTCGACAAACTGGATTTTGCCTATGAAATGCGCACGCCCGATCCGTTGAACATGTCATCGGGGCGCTACACCGGCTCAATGACTTACAGCCTGGGACCCGGCGCTGATTTCGATATGGGCAAATTGTTCGAGCCGGACGTGAGCACCCTGAGCCTGGATTTTGTGCTCGACGTGCAGCACACCTTGAAAGTGGACATTCCCCCCGGCGGCAACAAGGTCGTTCTGGAACCGCAGGGTGGCTGGCAGCGCTGGCTCGACAGCGGGCGCAAGCCTGTGCGGCTTTTTCGTGATCAGATCTTCCATATCTCCGCGTCGTCGAAGTTCACCATGAAACTTGAATGCGAGCATTGGCTGGGCTGGGGCTCGGATTGCGCGATCGTGAATCGTGAGTCCGGCTTTGCCGGCCCGGTCGCCGTTAGCGTCAGTCTGCCCAATGGCCTGACCGACAGCGCCGGGCAACCGGTGCGGCGCACGCGGCTGGGGCGTGAATCTTCCGGCAAATTCCAGCCCGGCCATTACGTTGACCGCAAGCCGGGCACGCTGCATTTCGAGATAGGCGAGCAGGACACCGACTGGTTGATCAAACACGCCACGGACAAACCCTATCGCGGCAATATCACCGTGGTCTGGGATTCTGAAGCCGGTTAGGGTTGCCAGGGCGGCCGAGCGGTGAGGCGACGGGCGCGCTGAACACTCAGAGGCCGGCTCGGGCCAGTGCCTCGCGAGTCAGGCGTCGCGACAGTTCATTGCGCTGATAGCCGATGCCGATCAGCAGCTCTGCGTAACGCTCCTCGCTCATCGGCGCGTCGTCGAACAAGTCCGGCGCGTCAGCAATGTCCAGTTGCTCTGCGAGGGACTGAATCTTTCGTGCCAGCGTGTGCGCATTGGTCTGCTGATGGGGGGTGGCCCATTCTGCCTTGGCCTTGCGCAGATCCTCGAGCAGGCCGAGCCTGGAATCGAATGCAGCCGTGTTGCGCGCGTACTGGTCCGGGTAGGTCTTTTTCAGAAAACCCTCCCAGAAGTTTTCGGAATACAAATCAAGCATGCCGTTGACCAGGCCATCACCCTGTTCACCTTTGGTGATGGTGGCGTATGCCATGTCGATTTTCTTTTGGGTCACCCCCGAACGCTCCCGGTAAAGCATGTCTTCTGATTGCCAAGGCAATTGCAAGCGCTCAGCCAGGCCTGTTTCGAACGCCATGTGGACTTCGACTTCGTCCGGCGCGGGATGGCCTGGATCATTTTTGTTCAGTTGCTCCTGGGTTTTGTACTCGAACGCGGCTTCGTCGGCGACCCGGTTCAACCGCGCCGCGCCTCTGGCCAAGCGGACCAGCCTGTCTTCGAGAATGGCGGGCGATGTCGCTTCGCCGTAAGCCTTGGAGACCAGGACCTTGATCCCCAACGAGTTGAACAGTTGCGCACCGAAATCGCCGCAGTCATCCGGTGTCGCAATCTGTTTGAACAGCTGCTCGCGCAGTTTCGCGTCCAGCGCTACCGCATCGACCATTTCCCAGACGCGTTGCGTCAAGCGCTTGCGACCCTCATCACTACGATAATCGGCGCTTTCTCTGAGCTTGCGAATCACGCTGAAAAAACCGGCGCTATCCGGTTCCGCCATCAGGTCGTGCCAGGATTCTTCGCGGTATTTACTCACGAATGCCGAAGGGCCGAAGATCTCGGGTTGTTGAGGAAACGATTGCCAGTGGCGAATCTCGCCGTCGGCTGCGGGGAAATAATCCTGGACGAACGCCAGGCCTACAGACTCCCGATAACCGCCAAGGCGAACGCGATCCTCGCTGGACAGCCGCGACGTGTCGAATCGCGCCCGACTGAGGATGCGTGCCTGCGCAGAGCCAGATGCGACCACAGGCAGTGTCTTGATCGGTGCTGCGCGCATATCCAGCATGAAGCTGCGCGGTCGCTGTTTCTCAAGTGCGCCGACGTTGAACAAACCCTCCGGCCAGGTCTCGATGCGGGTGTTGGCAAGGCTCAGTTCGGTCAAGTGGTCCATCGCTCCGACATCCGGTGGCAATTCCAGCGGATTGCCGTTCAGATTCAGCGTGCGTAGCTGGGTCAGTCTGCCTAGTTGTTGCCTTGATTCGGCGTTCAGCCTGATTGCGTTATCGGCCAGGTCCAGCGCCTGCAAAGGACGCATCAGCCCGATGATTTCCGGTAGCGCCTGCAAATTACACTGACGGGCGCTTAATTGACGCAGATCGGGAAAGCTGCTCAGTAATGCACTCGGGTCTGCCGGCAGGCGCGCCCTGTCGAGTTTGAGCGCGGTGATGCGATCCAGATAGCGTTTCATGTTCGGGCGTTTGATCAAGTCCTTCCACCAGCGCTGCAAATCATGGCCGCGAACTTCGGCGGAGAGATCCAGCGTATAGCCTTGATCAGGGTGAACACTGCGCTCACCGAAAATCTCGCTCTGGCGCTCGAAGCATTTGATGATTTGTTGCTCGATCATTTCACCGCCCTCGTGCATATAGGCCGGTGACAACCCCGGGTAACCTGTTTCAGGGTCGGGCTCGAGATAACTGTTGCGCCAGTCGGACAATTCCTGACGCAGGTGTTTGCGGTCCTGCTCCAGCTGTTTGATCGCCTCGCCAGGTTCGCCCTTGCGCGCCAGAGCTTCCACGAATGCGTCGGCCTCGACTTCTGTCATCGACGGATAAAGGTCGCGTACTTTTTCCGCCGGTGTCGAGCGGCGCAGGAACCTTGGCAAGCCCAGCAGTGTTTCAGTTTCGGTGCTCGCGACCGGGCGAACCGGCGGTTCGGCAAGAACTGTGCGGCGCTCGGCGGGCGCGGCGGCCAGTTCCATCAGCCAGACCTTCAGCGCAGCACCCTGGCCGCGTCGATAGCCGATGCTTGTCAGCGTTTCGTCAGGCAAGGCACGCAAGATCGCTTCATGAAACTCGGCGGGGGCATGCAGCGAGCGGGCGTTGGCGTCGAACACTTCGTAGCGGCCGTGTTCGTTTCTGATCAGACGCCTGAGCGTTTTCGCGTTGTCAGGGCCGCTGCTGCAACGCAATGGACCGTCAAAGGTGCCGTCGCGCACCTCGATGCGCAGATCGCCGAAGGTGTCGGTGTGCAGGCGCAAGGTTCCAAGGGCGAGACGTTCGCTGTCAGTGCTCAGTTGATTGTCGCGATAGAAACCCTCGTAGGCACGGCTGCTCCTGGCTTCGAAATCCAGTTCGCGCGCCCGATTTTTTAGACGCAACGGCAAGCGTTGTTCGTTCAGGGTGCGCTGCCGTTCGCTTGCACTGGCCTGGCCGAGCAGTTTTTCACCCAGCGGAACCGGCAGGTCGGGAAAGGTCTTGCGGACCACTTGCAAGTCGGCCTGGCGGGTGCGATCGGAAGCTTGATAAAGACGCTTGGCCACGTCCTCGCGGCGTTTGTCGACGGCATCGGCAAGCACATTGCGCAGCGCTTGCACCCGTTCGGCTGCGGGTACGTCACGACCCAATAGTGTGCGCAACTGCCCCTCGTCAAGAAAGGTCAGCAGACGCTCCGGCAACTGCCCGGCGTTGAGCGCTGACTGGGAAATGGTCAGCGTGTCGGCGGCGCTGGCCATCGGATTGCCGTACTGGCGCGAATAACCGTCGAGATGGTCATACTGCACTTTCAACGCACGCTCGTATGGCCAGCCCGGCAGGCTGGTGGCGATCGGTTCGAACCAGTCCGACTCAGGCGGGATCGGTTTGCCGGCGCGGAGGTTGGCACTGGCAAGCTTCGCATCGTCGTAGGCCGCGTAACGCTTGAGGCCATCGGCCAGCAACGGCGGTGGCGGGCTGCTGTCGCTGTGCATCCGGCGCAGATGATCATGGCCGGTGCCGCTGCTGATGCGGATCTGCTCCAGTTGCGTGGGCGAGAAGCGCTCGGCGCGGTGGCCCAGACGCGGCATCAGTGCGCTGTCGTGCCAGTCGGCCGGGTTCTCCGCCTCATGCCGCCAGGCGCCGTGTTCGTTGTGCTCAAGGAGCGGCTTGTAGGCATTGGCGCGCTCGGGGTGTTTGACCCGCCAGGTTTTCACTTCGGGGCGCCTCGAGGCTTTTTCCACGCTTAAGAGTTTGCCGTCCAGCGCAAGAATGCGCTCGCGGCCATGGTCGTGCAGGCCGTGCGGGTCGGGTTTCGACGCCGCATCGAGTTGCAGGCTTTTTTGTTCATAGGGGCCGAGATCGGGGTGCCACAGCGACGCTTTGCCATCGGGCAATTGCACCTGTTTCATGCCGTCCACCAGCGGCGACAGCTTGACCTTGAAGGCGCCGGCAATTTCCGCACCCGCACCGAACGCGGCCAGTTCGATGACATTGGTCACCACGCTGATGACATGCTCACCGGCTTCCTGCCACATGCCTTCGGCCAGGTCGACGATGCCTTCGATAACGTCGCTGGTCAGTTGGTACGCGGTGTAAACCATCATCAGCTCGCCCAGCCCCGGCATGAACGGGGTGGCGATCAGCAGGGCGACGTTGAAGATATCGGAAAGGACTTTCTTGAAGTTGTCCCACCAGGCCCAGCGCGCATTGCTGTCGGTGTCGGCAGTGGAGACGGCAATTTCCCGAGCGTCGTTGAGAATCTTGTTGAGCTTTTGCTGATAGGCGTGGCGCCAGTAATCGCCTGGCACTTTCAGCCGCGCGAATTGCAGGTGCGGATTGTCCACCGGGTCCTTGCGCCATGGCGGGCGCTGATCGGTGGGATCGACACGCGGGTGATAGCGGGTGACGAACAGGCGCTGTTCGAGATCAGCGAAAAAATGCCCGCGTTGCTGCTGATCGACGAACTGACTGAAGAATTGCCGGTAGGTCTGTTGCGTCGCCTCACTGAAGCGGTCTTCGCGAAGCTGCCGGGTCAGTTCCTCGCGGAAGGCTTTCAGGGAACTGTATTCCTTGAGCGGGTGATCCGGGTCGTGCGGGACGTAGACGATCAACCGCCGAACCCCACGGCTGTCAATTTGTGTATGGGTCAACAGCAGGATCCCGGTCAATGGTGTGCCGAGCAGCGACAAGTCGGCGCAGGCCAGCGCGCGGCCATTGAGCATCAGCGGGCGCTTATCCTCGCTCAGGTTCAACAGCACTTTGTACGCGTCATAGGCGATATCGTCCTTGATCAGCGCCAGATTCGCAGCGACGACGAGGGCGTCTTTCTGGCTTTGGCTGACCTTGTATTGCAGAACGCTTTCGGCCAGCGGTTCACCGGGCAGCAGGTAGCTTTCCAGATGTTTTTTGTACTGCGCGCCAATGTCCAGTTCGCGGCAGAGCTTTTGAAACGCGCTGATGGGCATGGCATTTTTGATCGGCAAGACGTCGAAGACACCGCGATCATCGGGCTTGCTGATGTAATCCGAGCCATGTCCTGCCGTCTCACTGCTGGCGAAGTTGTGCAGCGCGGCATCGAGCAGCGATACCGTGCGGGTGACGATGCCTTCGGACAGGTCGATCGCGTACCAAGGCGTTTCAGCGGGAAGGTAGAGGCGCAGATACGTTTTTTTGACGTCCGGTTCGATGCCATGCCTGGCCTTGATCCTTGCCTTGAGCAATGGCTCGGCGAAGGCATACAGGTCGGTTTTCGCCAGCAGGTGATCAACCCGGTTCTGCGAGTTCCACGCCTTGAGATTGGCTGCGGCGAGTTTTTCCAGCCAGGCGGCGGGCGCGGAGGTGTACCAGGGCTGGGGCTTGTGCGGCACGTCGGCCAGGGCGCGGACGCGGCTGACAGTGGCGGTCTTGAAACTGTCGTTGACGGCAGATTTGATGAATTCGTAGTGCCGGCCTTTATCTGGTTGTGCGGCAGGCTGGGAAGCGAGAGACATGGCCAATCATCCTTGATTGTTGAGGAGTGATCAGCCTACCCACGGCGGGGCAAAACAAAAGTTCAAAGATCGGGAGGCAATCGGCGCTGCGGTGGGCCGATCGGACGAAAATTCGAATCGGAAAAATACAGGGGTACCACCCGCCGCCGGGAAAAAACCTCACCCTGATTGCGAATCCCCCGACACGATTTGTTACCTCGCTGTCGGGCGCGGCGTGTCGTTCAGCGCCACGCTCGCGGTCTGCGTCGGCTGGCATTGCGAGTCGCTGCCCGGTTGCAGATACGGCGTCAGGATCGGCGCCATGCCCTTGAGCACCTGCGTGGGCAGGGCCGAGGTGAACTTGAAGTTCTCTGCCGAGCGCCCCGGAACGAACGCGGTGAGGGTGCCGAAATGGTGGTCGCCAATGTAGAACACGAAGGTCGCAGTGCGGTTGATCGACTTCGAACTGATGATGCGCCCGCCCGAGCCGATCGCCGCGATGCGGTTGTCACCGGTGCCGGTTTTACCGCCCATGGCCAGTGGCGTGCCATCGGCCAGTTTGAAACTGCCGGAAACACGTTTTGCCGTACCGGCATCGACCACTTGCGACAGCGCCTCGCGCATGGCTCTGGCAACCTCAACGGGCATCACCCGTTTACCGACATGCGGGTCGTTGACTACTTTGGTTTCGTACGGCGTGCCAGCGGCGAAATGCAGGCTGTCGATACGCAGCGTCGGCATGCGCACGCCGTCGTTGAGAATGGTGCCGATCAACTCGGCGAGGGCGGCGGGGCGGTCGCCGGAACTGCCGATGGCGGTGGCCAGCGATGGCACCAGATGATCGAACGGGTAGCCGACTTTTTGCCAGCGCTGGTGAATGTCGAGGAACGCTTCGATTTCCAGCATGGTGCGGATGCGGCTGTCACGCGCGCCCTTGTGTCGGCTCTTGAACAGCCAGCTATAGACTTCCTGACGTTCGAAATGGCTGGCCTTGACGATGTCTTTGAACGTCGCCTCGGGTTGATGCAGCAGGTAGCCGATCATCCACAGGTCCAGTGGATGCACCTTGGCGATGAAGCCTTGGTCAGGCAAATCGTAACTGCCGGGGCCATAGGCATCGTAGAGGCGGATCAGGCGCTCGTCTGTCAGTTTTTCATTGAGCTTGGTGCCCTTGAGGTGCGAGCGCACGAAGCGGTTGAAATCTTCCTGACTGGCCTCGGGCAGCAGATAGCGATGCACGGCGGCCATGCGAATGGGCGTCGGGCGCATGCTGTCGAGAAACGTGTCGAGGCGCGCCTGGGTGTCCTTGTTTCTGTACTTCTTCCAGAACTTGAGCAGGAACGAGGTGCCTTCACGGTCGGCAAAACTGGCCAGGTATTCCTGACGGCGCGGGTCGCGATCATCCTTGAGCAATTCGGCGTTCGGCCCGGAATAGGTGGTGTAACGGACGATGTCGCGCATCAGCCGAATGAATGGCAGGTTGATCGATTCGCGAAGCGAATCGCGCAGGGTCGGCAGACGACCGTTGTCCTCTTTGCGAAAGTTATGAAAGGTGTGCAAACCGCCACCGGTGAAAAACGCCTCGCCGGGGCTGGCTGAATATTTGCGATCCAGCGCAGCGGCGAGCAGCTTCGAGAGGTCGTGGTCCTTGTTTTGGATCAAATAATCGATGACCCAGCGGCTCAGCCGGTCCTGATCGGGGACTTCAACTTTCTTCAGCTCGGCCGCGTTCATCGCCCCGTACTTGTCGTGCAGCTCGGCGATGATTTGCAGGTAGGTGGTGAGCACCCGCATTTTCGCCGTCGAGCCGAGTTCGAGTTTGCTGCCTTCGTTGATGTCGAACGGCTGGTCGGTGCTGTCGGTCTGCACCCGCACGCGGGAACCGTCGGCGGTCAGTTCGAACAGGGTGAAGCTGTAGCGCACCTGAGTGGTGCTGGTCGGCGTGAGCAGGCGCTCGCCAAGCAAGCCGATTTCGGCGGCGTAGGCTGGGTCGGCGAGTTTTTTAAGGTACGCGGTAGCCTGGGTCTGCAGGTCGCCCTGCAAGGTGCTGGTGGCGGACAGGTCGAGGCGGTCGAGGTCATACAGCGGCCGATTGAGCATGCTCGCCAGACGACTGCGGGCGGCACTGATGCCCTTGTTGGTTTCGATCGGCTGAATCGTCGGTTGCGTCTGCCAGTCACGGTACGCCACGATGCTCGCCAGCGCGGCATCGGCGAGCGCGCTGTCGATCACCCCGTTCTGTTTGAGCAGGCGCAGGTGGCTGTCGGTCAGGCTGGCGAGATCCTCGCGGCCCTTGGTCAAGTAATACGACGGGCGGCGCTGGGCGATCATCAGCGAAAGCATTTCACGCAGGGCCAGGCCTTTGGCTGCCATGGTCTGCGGGTCGCTGGCCGGACTGTTCAGTTGCTCGTTGGCCTTGGCAAAATCGCTGCCGTACCAGACCCGCAAGCCTTCAGCCATTCCATGCACTTCGCCGTGCCCTGGCACCGCCGACAGCGGCACGCTGTTGAGATAATCACGCACGATGTTCTGCCGCGCCCCCAGGGTCTGCGGCCCGTCTTGATAGGCGCGGACGCTGGCGGAAAACATCTGCCGGAGTTTCTCTGCGCCCGACGCGGTGAGGCCTTCAGGCGAGTGCCGATACTTTTCCAGTTGCGTCGCCAGTGTGCTGCCACCGGCCGATTGCCCCGGCAGGCGCAACAGCTTCGCCACCTGCGACCACGCGGCCATGCCGAAACGCGGCCAGTCCACGGCCGGGTTGGCGAGCGGTTGTTTGGGGTCGAGCAGAAAACGGTTTTCGATGAACAGCAGGCTGTTGACCACCACCGGCGGGATCGCCGCGAAATCGGCATACAGCTGCTGCGGATAGTTGTAGCGGTACAGCGGCGCGGCGCGGCAATCGGTGATCGACAAGCCGGCCTGAATCTTTTCCGAATAGGGCACGAACAGGCCTTTGTCGGTGTAGCTGAGCAACGCCGGGGAAAACCGAGTCTGTTCGGTAATCACGTAATTGCGCTTGAGCAAGCGCGGCAGGAACTCATCCAGCGAGCTGTACCCCAGGCGCAGATCGAACGGCCCGTTGCCCGGGTAACGAATCGCTTCGCTCGGCCCCGGTTCCAGTTTGTATGTCAGCGAGGCGGCGTATTGGCTGAGTTCGCGCGACTGAAAGCGCGAGGTGCGCATTTCCTTGGACGCAGCCAGCCCCACCACGATCGCGATGATCAGCAGCAACAACCAGAAAGCCTTCCACCCATGCCGATGGCGACGGGGTTTTTCAGGAACAGGCGCTTGATCCATACGTTCAGTCGGAACCACGGTTTTACTCGAATCGGTTTGCCATAAAGCGCCCATAGTCGATTGATCCATACACGCAGATTGATCGGACTTGTCTGAAGCTTAGACGGTGGTTGGCGCTGGCGAAGAAAATGTCGCGGGTGGGGGGCTGCCGATTTCTCTATAAAGCGCTGACGCTTTTTCATTGCGATGGCACGCGAGTTTGCCCGCTGCTCGCCTACGTCACGGGGCGACGCAGCGCAGGCGTAGCCGTACAAGCAAGAGCACCGCAATAGAGCGGTCAGCGCACACCTGACGATGAAATCCGGGCATGACGATGCACCAATGCCGTGCAATACTCGGTGCCGTTAGAGAATGGTGAATTTTCCTACATGGCCAGTTGATCGGACCGGCCTGGCGGCTTGACGCGACAATTCTCGCTGAATCCCGTGTTTTTAAGAGTGAAAAGACCTGCACCAAGGTTTTTATACTGACGTCCCGCTGATCTTTCAGGTTGCCCTGCAAGACGCGTCTGCCCACGAAGCCGACGCGGTTTCCTGCCCAGCCAAGGCCTATCGGCCGACGCTTCGAAACCCGGTGGTCATATCCAATAACAAGACGAGGTTGTACCCCTATGCCAGTTGGCAATCCTCCACCGTACGGCGACACCGCTCAGGGCGGTCCGCTCAAACGTGAACTCGGCGAACGGCATATTCGCCTGATGGCGCTCGGTGCCTGTATCGGCGTCGGTCTGTTTCTCGGTTCGGCCAAGGCCATCGAAATGGCCGGGCCGGCGATCATGCTCTCTTACATTCTTGGCGGTCTGGCGATCCTGGTGATCATGCGCGCCCTCGGTGAAATGGCGGTGCATAACCCCGTGGCTGGTTCGTTCAGCCGCTACGCGCAGGACTATCTTGGCCCGCTGGCCGGATTCCTCACCGGTTGGAACTACTGGTTCCTGTGGCTGGTGACCTGCGTGGCGGAAATCACTGCGGTGGCGGTGTACATGGGCATCTGGTTTCCCGATGTGCCGCGCTGGATCTGGGCGCTTGCAGCGCTGATCAGCATGGGCTCGATCAACCTGATTGCGGTGAAAGCCTTCGGCGAATTCGAATTCTGGTTTGCCCTGATCAAGATCGTCACGATCATCGCGATGGTCATCGGCGGCGTCGGCATCATCGCGTTCGGTTTCGGTAACGATGGCGTGGCGCTGGGGATTTCCAATCTTTGGGCGCATGGCGGGTTCATGCCCAACGGCGTGACCGGTGTGCTGATGTCCCTGCAAATGGTCATGTTCGCCTACCTCGGTGTCGAAATGATCGGCCTGACTGCCGGTGAGGCGAAGAACCCACAGAAGACCATTCCTGACGCAATCGGCTCGGTGTTCTGGCGGATTCTGCTGTTTTACGTTGGCGCGTTGTTCGTGATTCTGTCGATCTATCCGTGGAATGAAATCGGCACCCAGGGCAGTCCGTTCGTGATGACGTTCGAGCGTTTGGGCATCAAGACTGCCGCCGGCATCATCAACTTCGTGGTGATCACCGCCGCGCTGTCGTCGTGCAATGGCGGCATCTTCAGCACCGGGCGCATGCTCTACAGCCTGGCGCAAAACGGCCAGGCCCCGGCCGGTTTCGCCAAGACCTCGGACAACGGCGTGCCACGTCGTGCGCTGCTGCTGTCGATTGCGGTATTGCTGCTGGGTGTGATGCTCAACTATCTGGTGCCGGAGAAAGTCTTCGTCTGGGTCACTTCGATCGCGACTTTCGGTGCGATCTGGACCTGGGTGATGATCCTGCTGGCCCAGCTGAAATTCCGCAAAGGCCTGAGCGCCAGCGAACGTGCCGGCCTCAAATACCGTATGTGGCTGTATCCGGTCAGCTCGTATTTCGCCCTTGCGTTCCTGGTACTGGTGGTCGGCCTGATGGCGTACTTCCCCGATACGCGCGTGGCGCTGTATGTCGGGCCGGCGTTTTTGGTGTTGCTGACGGTGTTGTTTTATGTGTTCAAGTTGCAACCGAATAATCTGTCGCGAGATGAGGTGCGTTCCGCGCCGTAAGTTTTAAAGCGCGCAAGGTCATCGGAAAAGATCGCTGCCTGCAGTAGTGTCTACACGTAAAGTGATGTAGATATTGTTGCAGGAAGCGATCTTTTTTTGTTGTTGCAGTACTTGAAAGGTTCTCTTTTGTAATTTGGGGAATTAGCTTTACGAGTATTCCACGTCATGTGATTTGATGCCTGATGCCGGTTTTAGTGTGAGCGATAGTGGCCAGTTTTACGCGGAATATTATTTGGTGGTATTTATTCGGTAATGCTTTGTATTGTTGCGTAGTTGACTGATGTCTGGTCGTGCTGTTCTGGTTTATTGGTAATACTTCTCGACTTCAGTTTTTGCTGGGTTCTATTGCTTACTTTGGATTCCATTTTATTTCCTTCAAAGTAAGATCCAATGTCAGAATTCAATATGAACGTAGTTGACGAAGTGTCGACGTCCGAGAGTGATCAGCTGGAAAAAATTGCAGCCAGTCTTGAACTCGAAAAAAACAATCCCCACCGATTGGGTGACTTTGCCGGGGCGTTGTCCTGGCCTGTTCCATTGACGGTTGCGCAACAAAAAGAAGTTTTGCAAGCCACCGGTGTTTATCTCGATAGTCTCGATTTCATTGCGCTGCCGGGTGCCGGAGTGCTGGACTATCTGGACGCTGACGAGCGGCTTTCGAATGAGGCGCTGAGTGATCCGCCCACGGCATTGGAGAGCCTCATCAACAGTCCTCGCGGGCAAGCACTGGGACTTGCAATCCAGACCCGCTTGAACGGCATCGCCACCGATGTCAGCGCCAGCGAATACGCAATGGCCGGCATCCATTTGAGTGTGCATCAGGGCGATATAGATCAACCGTTACGCGGCAAAGTTGCCGGTTTCGATCTGGCCGCAGAGACACTCTGGGGCAAACCCGCTCTGCAAGTATTCAATAATCTGGCGGATTACCTGGTCAAGGAGCGTTTGAGCAGCCGCAGACTGGCCGGATTGACCGCCGCCCTGTTGCTGGTTCGCAAGGCGCCCGAGTTTCTCATCGAAAAGTTGCCCCCTGACTTGAAATACGGCACCACGGCATGGTTCAACCTGACCGTCGCGGCGCGAACGATCGAGGCTCACACACCCGGGAAAGTCGCCTACATGACGTTCGCCCAAGTCATGGCCGGCGCTGAAAGCGCTGCGCGGATCAACTCGCAAGTTGTTCAGCACGTCCAGGCCGCCGCGCTGGCCGATTGGGGTGTAGTAACGGGGTGACGAAAAAGAACCACAATGAACATTACACCCATGACGAGCTGGAAAACGCCAAGACACACTTCAACCTGCAACTGGCCGATCGGCTCAATACCTCGATTCTGTTGAACAGCGAATTACCAAGCCGCAAGGCCATCGCTTTGGCGAGACTGAGGACGAAGTTCAAAGGCGACATACCGTTTGAAGAACGCCTTCTGGAGCAGCGCAAGGTCGCCGCAGTCGATGGTTACTTCCTGCATCCGACACTTAACGGGCAATATTCGCTGCTCGACATCGCCATGATGGGAGGGCCTCCCTACTATCAATGGACGACCCGCGATCCACGCTTGTTGCCCCTGCTTGACCAGATCAATGCACCGCTGGAACTTGGCGTGGCAGGGGCCTTCCAGGCGCAATTTGAAAACGCGGTCAGCAATCTCAAGCAGGGCGCGCGGCTGTTTGTCAAACATCTGATCGCCGAGTTGCCGCTGGAGGACAGAAAAAATCTCGAATACGGCCACGTCTCGTTTTACCAATACAAGACCTATCGCTTGAGTCTTGATCTGTGGGGCTGGAACCTGATATCCACAAGCCGCATCCTGAGAGTGAAGGTTAATTTGGGAGACGAATCGAAGCTGTATGAAATCGACCTGAAGAAGGGAGTGATTCAATCCACAAACTATGATTCAGCAGAAGCGACCGAGCGCACCAACCCATCCGTTCCGAGCATCAAGTACACCATCGAGCCATTCACGCTGGCTGACGAGGCGAAAGCCGGGAAGTTGCTGGCACAGACCTCGAACGGTTTGTCGGTGCCCGCCAGTTATTCCAGCGAAAGGACCGAGCTGATTGCCCAGGCTTTCGTTGAACATCTGGATCTGGATAGCGAGGATATTCTCAAGGTAGCCAAGGGCCAGACTACGCAAGACCGGGAAAATGCGATTGCGCAGAAGGTTATCGATTTCATGGTGGACCTGATCCCGTTCAAGTCAGCGATCACCAATTTCCTGAACGGCAAGTATTTCGACGGTGCAGTGGATTTGTTTTTCGATGTATTGGGCTTCGTTACTGCCGGTGCGTCGACGGTGGCGAAGTTGACGCAGATTGTCGGCAGGAGTGCTTCGGCACTCAGCCGGGGGCTCAGGGCGGCAAGGGTCATCGGGGCCTTCGTCATCAGCGAACTCAATCCGATCACTGCAATAGTGTCGGGAGGCAGGCTTCTGGTTACGGGAGGCAAGTATCTGGGCTTGAAAGGTTTGCAGCAATTGGACAGGTTTCGCGACGCTGTGGTTGGCTACGACCTGCTGCTTGGCGTGAGCAAACAGCACGGCCCGGCCGCGCTGGGGACATTCAAAGTGGGTGAGCACAGTTATGAAAGCGTGGCCGTGTTGAAAGGCGCTGGCTGGTATCCCTATAGTCCTCTGACCCAACGGCCGTATGGTGTATCGAGCAACTTTCGGCCCTCTGGACTCGGCGGGTTTGGCAACAGTGAGATGCTTGGTTTCGCCATCAAACCATCGGTCGTTGCCGTTCTTGAAGCCAATGCCAAAGGCATTTTCCGAAGTACTGACGGCCAGAGCTTTTACATTCGCAATATCGATGCAGCCGGCCAACAGGCTTACTACAGAATCAGCAGCGATTTCTCCCTGAATGCAGATTTTACGGATGTCGTCATTGTCGACCGCGCAACCGGTCGAGCGCACGGCAGCCGGCTCAGGCAAGTTGCGCCTGATCAATGGCAAGCGGTGTCGCTGCGCGGCGGCGAACTACCGTCGGGGCCGGGGGAAGTGCCGACGGGGGTAATTGTCGATGAAGGGACGCGTCTGGCCAATCAGCTTGTCCACACCTCGAACAATCCGCTGCGTCCCGACACGGCATTTGTGCGCGAACGTCTGCCCAACGGTTTATGGGAGCCAGCCATTGAGGTTGTTCCAGCCAATCAGGTTGCGCATCTGGGGTACGACTGGGGGAAACCTGCGCTGACGCATTATTCGCTCCAAAGCACCAGAATCCACCAGGCCCTGGCGCCCTCTGAACTGAGCCGGTTCCCGGTGGCGACAGAGTTGCTGCAGCCGGGGCGAGTCAACTACAGCGCCGAAATCGCTGCACAACTGGTCAACAAGGAGGGCGGTTCAAGCTTCGTTTTTGTCATGGAGCGCGTTCAGCCTGCCAATGCGGTTCGGGCTGAATTCAATGCGCTGAAAATTCATGACCCACACATCGACAAGCTGCCCGAACCGTCGAATGCCGTGGTGGGCTACTGGGCGGCTCAAGGAGGCTATGTCGATATCCCTTTACACCCCAAATGGGGCCAGCCGGATCACGTGTTTACGCCTGGTTTCAGTGGTTGCTCGTTGGTGGTGGATCAGATGGATAGCAGCCGCCTGCGGGTCAGACACGTTGAAGGCGGAAAAGAGCTCGCGCAGTACAACGGCCTGGCCAGGCATGAACATGGTCTGGGTCTCAGTGCGTCGATGGAGTATCCCGATTATGGTTTGCGCGTGGATGCAAGCGGTCAGGCGGACTCGAGGATGCTGGGTTTCGCGTTCATGAAATATGACCGTTCGGGGCAAGCCTGGAAGCTTTATTTGCAGTCCAGCGAAGGTGTTGCCTCGATCATGAAATATTCCTCGGCGAAACCCGGCTGGTTAACCACGCCAGACACGCTGGTGAGCGTTTATCCAAACACCAGTGTAAGGAAAACCGTCATCCGGTCACTGACGATAACGGACGGCGCCGTGGCCGCGTGAGGTAACAAATACAAAGCGCCAATCCATCTTTCAGATTGGCGCTTCGTGGTTACGCCGCTACGACCTCCATTGGCTCAAAGCTGTCCGCCCGCGCCATCTGCCACATGCGTGAGTAAAACTCGCCATTTACTTCACCAGTGAGCAATTCCCCCGGTTTCAAAAACACGTGCAGCTGCGAGAACAACTTGATCTCGGTCGCCGACATGCGTCGCACCAGATGCTTGGCGGACAGTTGCGATGGATGTTCGAGACCGGCCGCCGCGAGCATTTCCGCCAGCGCTTTGAGCGTGCTGCGATGGAAGTTGTAGACGCGCTGGGCCTTGTCCGGCACCACCAGGGCACGCTGGCGCAGGGCGTCCTGCGTGGCGACACCGGTCGGGCATTTGTTGGTGTGGCAGCTTTGCGACTGGATACAGCCGATAGCGAACATGAAGCCGCGCGCGGAGTTGGCCCAGTCGGCACCGATGGCCAGTACGCTGGCGATGTCGAAGGCGCTGACGATCTTGCCGCTGGCGCCGAGTTTGATCTTGTCGCGCAGGTTCAGGCCGACCAGCGTGTTGTGCACGAACAGCAGGCCTTCACGCATCGGTACGCCGATGTGGTCGGTGAACTCGACCGGTGCCGCACCAGTGCCGCCTTCCTTGCCATCGACGACGATAAAATCCGGAAGAATGCCGGTTTCCAACATGGCCTTGGCGATGCCCATGAACTCCCACGGATGGCCGAGGCAGAACTTGAAGCCCACCGGTTTGCCACCGGACAGTTCGCGCAGTTGCTGGATGAACTGCATCATTTCGATCGGCGTGGAAAACGCGCTGTGGCGTGACGGCGAAACACAGTCTTCGCCCATCAGGATGCCGCGTGTGTCGGCAATCTCCTTGGTGACCTTGTGCTTGGGCAGGATGCCGCCGTGGCCGGGTTTGGCGCCCTGACTCATCTTGATCTCGATCATTCGCACTTGCGGATTCTGCGCCTGAACGGCGAAGCGCTCCGGGTCGAATCGGCCGTCGCTGGTGCGGCAGCCGAAGTAGCCGCTGCCCAGTTCCCAGGTCAGGTCGCCGCCGTGTTCGCGGTGATACGGGCTGATGCTGCCTTCGCCAGTGTCGTGGGCAAAGTTGCCGAGTTTCGCGCCCTGGTTCAGCGCGCGAATGGCGTTGGCGCTGAGCGAGCCGAAGCTCATCGCCGAAATATTGAAGATCGACGCCGAATACGGCTGCGTGCACTGCGGGCCGCCAACGATGACACGGAAGCCGTTCGGGTCGCTCAACGGCGCCGGGCGCATCGAATGACCAATGAATTCGAAACCCGATTGATAGACATCGATCAGCGTGCCGAACGGTTTGTCAGCGGTTTCGTTTTTCGCTCGCGAATACACCAGCGAACGCTGGGCGCGGGAGAAGGGCAGGGCATCACTGTCGGATTCGAGCAGGTACTGGCGAATCTCCGGGCGGATGCCTTCGACCAGATAACGGATGTTGCCCAGAATCGGGTAATTGCGGCGCACTGCATGGCGCGTCTGCAGCAGGTCGAACACGCCGAGCAGGCTCAGCACGCCAGTAACGGCGGTGATCGGCCACAGCCAGTCATGTTCGAGGAAGGGCAGGCTGGCGAGGGTGAAAATCACACAGACGGCAAAGAAGGCGTAGCGGCTCAGCAGCGACAGGCTCATACGGTTTCCCTGGGTTCGGACTCAAATTTGTACAACGTCACACATCCCTGTGGGAGCGGGCTTGCTCGCGAAGGGGGGGTATCAGATGACATCCATGTTGAAAGTGAAGGCCTCTTCGCGAGCAAGCCCGCTCCCACAAAAGCTGTTCGAGATTGCAATCAGGCGTTCTGCGCCTGTAGAAAAATCGAAAACAGCTCGGACTGGGACTTGATCCCCAGCTTGCTGTACATGTGTTTCTTATGGACTTTCACGGTTTCCACGGAGATTTCCAGCTTACGGGCGATTTCCTTGCTGGAACAACCGCTGAGCATCAAGCGCCCGACATCCAGCTCGCGAGCGGTCAGTTGGGCGCCCTTGAGTTGTTGCACCGACGCCTCCAGTTGCACGCGCCAATTGGCTTGCGCTGGCGCGGCGGCGAGGGCCACGGTTTCGTTGATCTCGTATGGCAGGCGTTGACGCAACAGACCCAGTACCCACGGCTGAATCAAGGACAGCAAAGCGATCTGTTCGCCAGTGAAGTATTTTTCACTGCCCAGCGACAGGCACAGCGTGCGCTCGCCTTCGAGCTGGCAATTGAACTGGATTTCATCGGCCACCACATTCAGACGAAAGTATCGCTGGTAGTACTCGGTCAGCTCGAAATGCTCCGGCGCGACTTCCGACAGCCGATAGAGCCCGGTTCGCGACTGCTCGCGGCAGGCGATGTAGAACGGGTCGAGCAGATACAGGCCGCGCAGATAATCCTGGAACAACGGGTCCGGACTGCCGTCCTCGCCGGGGCATTCGGCGAAGACCTGCGGGTGCTGATCGGCACTGAACAGCAGCACCACCCAGCTATCGAACGCTACGTACTGCTCAAGCAGGCGCACCAGTTGCGCCCAGAAGTTCGGCTTGTCGAGCGCGTCGATCAGTTGCCCGACGGCGCGGTGCCAAGTGATGTCATTCAACGAAAGTGTCATCGATCTACCCCTATCGGGTTACCCCGGCCGCGTGATTCCCTGGCCGGTTCCTTGCTGCGCATACTGGCCCACAGACAGGCACCGGGCAATCTTTCCAGGCCCGGCGCCCATAACAAGGGATACCCATGAAAGTAGAACTCGCCCAATTGGCGGGCCGTGACAACGACACGGCTTACAACCTGGAGCGCGCACTGGCGGCCATCGCTGCCTGCGCGGCCGACACGCAAATGATTGTCTTCCCGGAGACCCACCTGATGGGCTTCCCCAATGCCGGGACCGTGGCGCAGGTCGCCGAAGCGCTCGACGGCCCGACCGTCAGCGCCGTCCTCGCGGCGGCGCGCGAGCGCAACATCGCCGTGGTGATCGGCATGGCCGAAAACGACAACGGCCGCTTCTACAACACCACGCTGCTGATCACCCCCGAAGGCATTGCCCTGAAATACCGCAAGACCCATCTGTGGGCCTCGGATCGCGGCGTATTCGAGCCCGGCGACCGTTACGCCACCTGTGTGTGGAACGGTGTGCGCGTGGGCCTGCTGATCTGCTACGACATCGAGTTTCCGGAGTCGGCCCGCGCCCTGGCGCAACTGGGCGCCGAACTGTTGATCGTGACCAACGGCAACATGGACCCGTACGGCCCGACCCACCGCACCGCGATCATGGCTCGAGCTCAGGAGAATCAGGCGTTTGCATTGATGGTCAATCGTGTCGAAGCGGGGGATGACGGTCTGGTGTTCGCTGGCGGCAGCGCGCTGGTCGATCCGCTGGGGGCGCTGCTGTTCGAGGCTGGGCGCGAAGAAGGGCAGTTCGGGGTCGAGCTGGATCTGCAGCAGTTGGCAGTGGCGCGCAAGGATTACCGCTATCTGGATGATCAGCGTTTGAAGTTGCCGGGTGAGGTGGTGGAACAGGCTTGCGGTGTTCGCGAGCTATTGATTCCCTAATCCCTTACTCCGATCGTTCCCACGCTCTGCGTGGGAATGCAGCCCGGGACGCTCCGCGTCCCAAGAGCGGACGCAGAGCGTCCATTGAGGCGTTCCCACGCAGAGCGTGGGAACGATCAGCCACACCCGAAATTTTCGCCGAACCCGGCTCTGCCATAAATCCAATAACATTCGGAGTAAGTCGCCCATGGCTCGTTTGCAACGCACCCTTTCGCTAGGGTCGGTGGTGCTGTTCGGCATCGCCTACATGACGCCGATCATTGTCCTCGGCACCTTCGGCATCCTCGCCCAGTCCACCGCCGGCATGGTGCCGGCCGCTTACCTGGCGGCGCTGGTGGCGATGTTCTTCACCGCCATGAGCTACGGACGCATGGCCGCCGCTTTCCCGGTCGCTGGCTCGGCTTACAGCTATGTGCGCAAAGCGATCAGCCCGAAACTCGGTTTCATTGCCGGCTGGGCGGTGTTGCTCGATTACCTGTTTCTGCCGATGGCGATCTGGCTGATCGGCTCGGCCTATCTGGCCTCGGCGTTCCCGTCGATTCCGCAGTGGATCTGGGTGCTCGCCTTTATCGGCATCACCAGTGCGATCAACATCGTCGGGCTGAAACTGGCCAACGGCATCAATGCCTTGCTGATGCTGGTGCAGTTCCTCGTATTGATTGCGTTCGTGGCGCTGTGCGTGCACTACATCGGCGGCGACGCGAGCACGCCGCTGTGGTCGATCAAACCGTTCTTCAACGGCGACATGCAGATGCCGCTGATCATGAGCGGCGCGGCGATTGCCTGCTATTCATTCCTTGGCTTTGACGCTGTCAGCACCCTGACCGAAGAGACCCGCGATCCACGCCGCACCATTCCCCGGGCGATCATGCTGATCACCTTGATCGTTGGCCTGATCTTCGTCGGCGTCTCGTACTTCGTGCAGATCGCTCATCCGTCGTTCCAGTTCGACAGCGTCGACTCGGCTGCTTATGAAATTGCGCGCAATATCGGTGGCGACCTCTTCGTGTCGATTTTCCTGATCGGCCTGATTGTCGGCCAGTTCGCCTCGGGGCTGTCGGCCCAGGCCAGCGGTTCGCGACTGTTGTTCGCCATGGGCCGCGACGGGGTTTTGCCGAAGTCGTTTTTCGGCACCTTGCACGCGCGCTTCGGCACCCCGGTCAACAGCATTCTGCTCTGCGCGGCGGTGGCGTTGCTGGCGCTGAAACTCGACGTCACCACCTCGACCTCATTCATCAACTTCGGCGCGTTCCTGGCGTTCAGCCTGGTCAACCTGTCGGTGATCTTCCATTACTGGATCGGCGGCGAGAAAAAAGGCCCGCGCGAGCTGCTGCTGTTTTTGCTTTGCCCGCTGATTGGTCTGGTCGCCGACTTGTGGCTGATGGTCAGCCTCGATCACCTGGCGGTCTGGCTGGGCCTGAGCTGGCTGGCGATTGGCGTGGTGTACCTGGCCGTGCTGACGGGTGGTTTTCGCCGTCAGCCACCGGAACTGGATTTTCAGGAAGCGACCTGAGGCTGGCGGCTTGGCTTACCTCTGACGGGCATGGGATCCTTGGCGCTTTTGCGCCAAGGGATTCCTTTATGTCGACCATTCATATCGCCGCTGCGCTGTTGCTCAACGCCCAAGGCCAGACCCTGCTGGTGCGCAAGCGCGGCACCACGGCGTTCATGCAGCCGGGTGGCAAGATCGAAGCCCACGAGTTGCCAGTACACGCATTGGCCCGTGAACTGGAAGAAGAACTCGGGCTGCAGATCGACCCGGCGCAGGCGACTTTCCTCAACAGTTTTTCCGCCCCCGCCGCCAACGAGCCGGGCTTCATCGTGCATGCCGAGATCTTTCAACTGACGATCGATTGCGACGTCTGCCCGGCGGCGGAAATCGAAGAGGTCATCTGGGTCGATCCGGCCACTGATCCGGCGCTCGAGCTGGCGCCATTGACACGCGAACACATCCTGCCGTTTTATCGCCGTTCACTGACTGCACTCGTCTGACCATTCCCGCAAAGGACGTTGCCATGATCCCGTTGCAAGACCTGCTGATCTTCGCCGCCGCCGCACTGCTGATGGTGCTGACGCCGGGGCCGAACATGATCTACCTGATCTCGCGTTCGATCTGTCAGGGGCGCCGCGCGGGGGTGACTTCGTTGCTTGGTGTGGTCGGCGGGTTCTTCGTGCATATGTTCGCCGCGGCGGCGGGTTTGACGGCGGTGTTTCTGGCCGTGCCGATGGCTTATGAAGTGTTGAAATGGGCCGGCGCGCTGTACCTGCTGTGGCTGGCCTGGCAAGCGCTGAAACCCGGCGCACGTTCGCCGTTCGAAGCGCAGCAATTGCCGCCGGACTCGTCGCGCAAGCTGATCACCATGGGCTTTCTTACCAGCGCACTGAACCCGAAAATTGCTGTGTTCTATCTGTCGGTGTTTCCGCAGTTCATCAGCCCTGAGCACGGATCGGTGTTCACCCAAAGCATCATCCTCGGCCTGACGCAGATCAGCGTCAGCTTCAGCGTCAATCTGTTGATCGCGCTGTTCGCCGCAGGCATCGCCTCGTGGTTTGTGCGCAACCCGACGTGGCTGGCGATGCAGCGTTATTTCATGGGCCTGGTGCTCGGCGGCCTCGCCGTACGGCTGATGCTCGAACAGCGGCGGACCGCCTGAAATGTCGATCGAAAGGCTGGATGCCAGCCATGCCCTGGCTTACCGCGAACTGATGCTTGAAGCCTACGACCTTCATCCGCAGGCGTTCACCTCCAGCGTGCGCGAACGCGCGGTGATGCCGTTGAGTTGGTGGGAAGGGCGCCTGACCAGCAAGTTCGACGTGGTATTGGGCGCGTTCGAGGATGGCAAGCTGGCCGGGATCGTAGGCCTCGCCTTCGAACCGCGGGAAAAGGCCCGGCACAAAGCGACGCTGTTCGGCATGTATGTTTCGACCGATTTTCGCCAGCACGGCCTCGGTTTCGCATTGGTGCAAGCGGCGGTTGGCGAGGCGCAAAAAAACCTCGCGCTGAAGGTCCTGCAACTCACGGTGACCGCCGGCAACGATGCGGCCTTCAACCTCTACCAGCGTTGCGGCTTTATCCAGTACGGCCTCGAACCGCTGGCCATGCGGGTGGGCGAAGAGTATTACGACAAGATCCACATGTGGCGTGAAATCTGAGCCGCGCAGATGATCGTTCCCATGCTCTGCGTGGGAATGCCTCTACGGACGCTCTGCGTTCGGCTTCAGAAGGGACGCGGAGCGTCCCCGGCTGCATTCCCACGCGGAGCGTGGGGAACGATCGAACACGGGCCTCCATGTAGGAGGGGGGCCTCCTACTGCTCAGGCGGTTCAGCGGACGGCGCTGACGCCATCCAGCGTCGAGAACGAGGTGTCTTTCGCCGTCAGCAGGAAATCGCGCATGTACGGCGCATCGAGCATGTCCGTGCGAATCGCCGCATACAGCGTCGCAAACAAGCCTTTCTCGCCCAACCGCTTGCCCTTCACATACCCCCGCGAGCTGTATTCGTGCAGCGCCCAGTGCGGCATGCCGCAGACGCCCCGGCCGCTGGCGACCAGTTGCATCATCATCACCGTCAGCTCGGAAGTGCGCACCTGCGCAGGCTCAATGTCGGCCGGTTCGAGGAAGCGGGTGAAGATGTCCAGGCGATCGCGTTCCACCGGATAGGTGATCAGCGTTTCTGTCAGCAGGTCTTCGGGAACGATGTACGCCTTGCTCGCCAATACATGCTGATTGGCCACCGCGAGCATCGCTTCGTAAGTAAACAGCGGCACGTAAGTGATGCCCACGATGTCCAGCGGATCGGAGGTCACCACCAGATCCAGATCGCCCCGCGCCAGCGCCGGTAAGGGCGCGAAAGCGAAACCAGAGGCGAGATCCAGCTCCACTTCCGGCCAGGCATCGCGGAACTGGTCGATGGTTGGCATCAGCCACTGGAAGCAGCTGTGGCATTCGATGGCCATGTGCAAACGCCCGGCGGTGCCACCGGCCAGACGACTGATGTCGCGCTCGGCAGCGCGCAGTAACGGCAAGGTGGCGTCGGCCAGCTGCAGCAGGCGCAGACCGGCGCTGGTGAAGCGCACCGGTTTGGTCTTGCGCACGAATAGTTGCATGCCCATGCGCTCTTCGAGCTCTTTGAATTGATGGGACAGGGCCGATTGCGTCAGGTGCAAGCGGTCAGCGGCATCAACCAGACTGTCCGCCTCGCGCAGGGCGTGCAGGGTTTTCAAATGTCGGATTTCAAGCACTGGCGGGGCTCCATGAGGAAAACTTGTGACGACGGCGTGGAAGGTGAGTTTGTCTCATGAAGCTCGCTTTGTCGATCTGCCGGCCAAGATCCGGCGATGCAAACTACAGCCGACCGCTCGGCACTCTTCATCAAATTGTCATGTAAGTGTGGCAGCGCGCTCGCACGAACTTCATCACACTCGCGCTCTACTGGGGTGCTGCGTTTTGGTGTTTTTCATGTTCAGGAAATTTGTTTCAGTCGCGGCCGCGTTGGCCGCGCTTTTGTTCGGGGCCGGCTCGTTTGCCGCCGGGCGCTGCGATGTGAACGTGCCGACCGAGCACGCCGAGCTGGCGCAGGTCAGCCTTGCCTATCAGAGCATCGGCCGCCCTTCGGACCCGGCGCTGTTGCTGGTCATGGGCCTGGGCGGGCAGTTGATCCACTGGCCGGACGAAGTGGTGGTCGCGCTGTGTCAGCAGGGTTTTCGGGTGATCCGCTATGACAACCGCGACGTCGGATTGTCGACCTGGCGGCAGGCGCCGATCGAGGCCAATCTGACCTTCGAAGTGCTGCGCTACAAGCTCGGTTTGCCGGTCTCGGCCCCTTACAGCCTGACCGACATGGCCGACGATGCGCTGGGTTTGATGACGGCGCTGAAGGTTGAGCAATTCCACGTGCTTGGCGCGAGCATGGGCGGGATGATCGCCCAGCACATGGCGGCGATGGCGCCGCAGCGTGTGGAAAGCCTGACCCTGATCATGACCACTTCCGGCGCCGAGGGCCTGCCGGCTCCGAGTGCGGCGCTGGTGCAATTGCTCTCGCGGCGGGGCGCGCCGAACCGTGAAGTGGCGCTGGAACAGCAGGCCGATCTGCTCGCTGCCCTGGGCAGCCCGGCGGTGACTGATGATCGGCAGGCCTTGCTGCAACAGGCGGCGGCGTCTTACGACCGCGCGTTCAATCCAGAAGGCGTGAAGCGGCAGATCATGGCGATCCTCGCCGAGCCAAGCCGCGTGGCATTGCTCAATCAGCTGCGCGTGCCGACGCTGGTGGTGCACGGCACGGCTGATCCTTTGTTACCGGTGATGCATGGTGTACACCTGGCGGCGCACATTCAGGGCAGTCAGTTGAAACTGATTCCGGGGCTGGCGCATCGGTTTCAGGAGGCGTTCAAGGAGCCGTTGCTGGCGGCGGTGCTGCCGTATTTGCAGGCGCATCGCGAGGACACTTCGCATTGGGCGCAGGTCGAGCCGGTGGCGAAGCGCAATCTTCTTTAACCGCAGATTTGGGGTGAACGTTCGGGCTCCTTCTCGTTAGTGATTGAAACAGCCAACTCAGCTGTGCAGCCGCACCCAAACCGTTACCAGCACCGTCGCCGCCATCAACCACGCTACCGCCGCCACGGCCAGCGACGCTTCCAGCCGCATGCGGTCGACCATCACGTACAACGTCGCCAGATACACAAAGTACGGAATGATCGACCACATGCCGAACACGATTGTGGTCTTCAGGTCGTCGACCGAGCGGCCCTTGCCGACGATGTAATGCGCAATCAGGGCAAAGGTCGGAAACAGCGGCACGAGACCTGCGATGTAATAGTTTCTGGTCTTCGACAGCGCAGCGAGGATCAGCACCACTGCCGCGCCAATAGCGGCTTTCAGAATCAGATCCATCAGTGGCTCAACCCGTACTTTTTGACTTTGTCGAACAGGGTGGTCTTGGCCATGCTCAGTTCCTGGCTGGCCTGGGTCAGGTTGCCGCCGCTGCGTTGCAAGGCGTCGACCAGCAGATTGCGCTCGAAGGCTTCCACCGCTTCGGCAAACGTCAGGCCCTGACTGGCGCTGGCGCCGGATTTCTTGAAGGCCGGCAGGCCGAGGGCGAAGCGTTCGGCGACGTTGCGCAGTTCGCGCACATTGCCCGGCCAGTCGTGGCTCATCAGGTTTGACAGGGTCTGGTTGTCCAGCTCCGGCAATGCACGATCAAAGCGCAATGCCGATTGCTGGGTGAAGTGTTCGAACAGTTGCAGGATGTCTTCGCGGCGTTCGCGCAGCGGTGGCAATTCGAGGGTCACGACGTTGAGGCGGTAGTACAAATCGCTGCGAAATGCCCCGGCCTTGCTCGCTTCGTCGAGGTCGGATTTGGTCGCCGCAATCACCCGGCAATCCACCGCCACGCTCTGGTTCGAGCCGAGGCGTTCGAGGGTGCGTTCCTGCAACACGCGCAGCAATTTGATCTGCAATGGCAGCGGCATGCTTTCCACTTCGTCGAGGAACAGCGTGCCGCCATCGGCGTGCTCGATTTTGCCGATCCGCCGTTTGCCAGCTCCCGTGAAGGCATTGGCCTCGTGGCCGAATATTTCGCTTTCGAAGAGATTTTCCGGCAGACCGCCGCAGTTCAATGCGACGAATTGTTTGCCGTGGCGGCGACTGAAATCGTGCAGGCAACGGGCGACCAGTTCCTTGCCGGTGCCGGTCTCGCCTTCGATCAAAACGTTGGCCGAGGTGTCGGCGACGTTGGCGATCAGTTCGCGCAGGTTCTGCATTGCCGGCGAACGGCCGATGATCCGGCCTTCCAGGGAGTCACGTTCAGCCAATTGCCGACGCAACGAGGACACTTCGCGGGCGAGCCTGCGTTGCTCCAGCGCACGCCGCGCGACGTCCACCAGACGTTCCGGCGAAAACGGCTTTTCCATGAAATCGTAGGCGCCTTTCTGCATGGCGCCGACGGCCATGGAAATATCGCCATGGCCGGTGATCAACACCACCGGCAGGCTGCGATCGCGTTGCTTGAGACGGGTGAGCAATTCCAGACCATCGATGCCCGGCAGGCGGATGTCGCTGATGACGATGCCGGCAAAGTTGTCGCCGACCTGCTCCAGCGCTTCTTCGGCACTGCCCACGCCGATGCACGGGATATCTTCGAGGGTCAGCGCCTGTTGGCAGCCGAGCAGCACATGGGGGTCGTCTTCGACAATCAGCACACTGAGTTCGGGGTTCATATTGGCTCGGCAGAAAGAGGGCTTACCAACGGTAAACTGAGGACGAAAGTGGTGCCACCGCTCGCCGGGTGTTCGACACCCAGATGCCCGCCGGTGGCGGCGGCGAGGCTCGCGGACAGGGTCAGACCCAGTCCCAGGCCTTGCTCGCCGGGTTTGGTGGTGAAGAACGGTTCGAACAGATGCTTGCGCGCTTCGGCGTCGATGCCGTGGCCATTGTCGCGCACCCGCAAACGATACTTGCCGTTGAACTCTTCACCCTCCAGCCACAATTGCGGCTGCGCTTGTGCGTGCATGGCGTCGAGGGCATTGCCGATGAGGTTGACCAGAATCTGTTCGAGGCGGGTCTGATCGATCAGCAACTGCACATCGGCAAACTGCCGGTGAATCTGCAACGGGTTGTTTTCCAGACGCGCGCCGAGCACTTGCAACGCAGCGTCGACGGCTTTGCCGAGACTGGCCTGGCCCTTGTTGTCGCCGCGTCGGGCAAACGAACGCAGGCTGGCGGTGATCCGGCCCATGCGGTCGATCAGGTCGTTGATGGTCTTGAGATTGGTGCTGGCGACATCGAGCTGGCCGCGCTCGAGAAAGCGCACGGTGTTGCCCGAGAGCGTGCGCATCGCTGCCAGCGGCTGGTTCAATTCATGGGCGATGCTGGTGGACATCTGGCCGATAGCGGCAAGTTTGCCGGCCTGCACCAGTTCGTCCTGAGCGCGCCGCAACGTCTCTTCGGCCTGGCGGCGCTCGCGGATCTGGCTCTTCAGCCGTTCGTTGCTGGCGCGCAGATCGGCCGTACGTTCGGTAATCCGACGCTCCAGTTGGCTGTTGGCTTCCTGCAAGGCCTCGCGGGCGGCGAGGCGGGTGGCGAGGACTTTGCGGCGCTCGTTCCAGGCGATCAAAAGAAAGGCGAACAGGGCGAACGCCACCGCCACCAGAATGCCTTGATTGATCGCTTCGCGGCGCAGATCCTGCAGCGGCGTGAGCAGGGTGAAATTCCACGGTGTGTCGCTCAGCAATCGGGTTTGCGCCAGATAACTGATCTCGTCCTCATCGGGCTGCAATTCGCTGTTGGCCGGAAAGGTCAGTTTCTCCACGCCTTCGGCCAGCGTCTCGCGGGCCAACGGTTGCAGTTCGTTGAGCGGGAACCAGTAGTACTGCAGGCTGCGGGCGAGTTTTTCCTTGACCTCATCGCTGAGCGCAATCACCGATTTCAGCCGCCTGGCCGGGTCGCTGGACAGAATGATGATGCCATTCTCGTCGCTGACGAAGGCTTCCAGACGCGCGCGCTGCCAGCGTTCTTCCATGGCTTCCAGACGCACTTTGACCACCGCGACGCCGATAATTTTGCCGTGCTCTTCGAGGCCGTGGGCGAGGTAGTAACCGGGTTCGCCATTGGTGCTGCCAATGCCGTAGAAACGCCCGGGCTGACCGCGCACGGCATCCTTGAAATAGGCGCGAAAGGACAGGTCTTCACCCAGATAACTGTCGACATCGCGCCAGTTGCTGGTGGCCATGACGCGGCCGGTGGTGTCCATGACGTAGATGGCCCGACTGCGGCTGCGGCGGTTCAGGCCTTCGAGGTAATCGTTGACCGTCTGTCGGTGTTCCGGGGTCGGCTCGGCCAGCAACTGCGGAACACTGGTTTCGAGTTCCAGCAAGCTGGGCAGGTAGGTGTATTTGCTGATTTCACTTTCCACCGCGCGGGCGTGCAGTTCCAACTGACGCTGGCCATTTTCGCCGAGGCTGCGGATGCCGAAATGCTCACTGGTCCAGAAGCCGATGAAACCCAGTCCGACCATCAGGGCGATGATCAGCGGCGGCAGGAACAGATGACGGATCAGACGGGGCTTCACGGCAAGTGATGGCGGCGCTGCGCGATAAAGAGTGGAGTCGCATTTCATCACAGATGCCTTGGGTCAACCACAACACAATCTCGGGATCAGCGTTGATCCAGTGTGGGAGCGGGCTTGCTCGCGAAAGCGGTGGATCAGTCAATGATGATGTTGAAAGTGCCGGCCTCTTCGCGAGCAAGCCGCTCCCACCGTGGGGAGCGGCGCTTTGCCTTAGTGCTGCAGGATTTTCTCGAGGAAGTGCTGCGCGCGTTCGGAGCGAGCGCTGATGTCGCCGAAGAATTCCTCTTTCGGGCAGTCTTCGATGATCTTGCCCTGATCCATGAAGATCACCCGGTCGGCGACTTTGCGGGCGAAGCCCATTTCGTGGGTCACGCACATCATGGTCATGCCTTCGTGGGCCAGTTGCACCATGACGTCGAGCACTTCGTTGACCATTTCCGGGTCAAGCGCCGAGGTCGGTTCGTCGAACAGCATGACGATCGGGTCCATCGCCAGCGCACGGGCAATCGCCACACGTTGTTGCTGGCCACCGGACAGTTGCCCCGGATGCTTGTGGGCGTGCGCCGACAAACCCACGCGCTCCAGCAGTTGCAGACCTTTTTTGGTCGCCTCTTCCTTGCTGCGGCCGAGCACCTTGATCTGCGCGATGGTCAGGTTTTCGGTGATGGTCAGGTGCGGGAACAGTTCGAAGTGCTGGAACACCATGCCGACGCGCGAGCGCAGTTTCGGCAGATTGGTTTTCGGGTCGGCGATCGAGGTGCCGTCTACGACCACGTCACCCTTCTGGAACGGTTCCAGGGCGTTGACGCACTTGATCAGCGTCGACTTGCCGGAACCCGACGGGCCGCAGACCACGATCACTTCGCCTTTCTTCACCTCGGTGCTGCAATCAGTCAGCACCTGGAAGTCCCCATACCACTTGTTGATGTTTTTGATAGAGATCATACGGCGAACCTTTTCTGCAGACGCTTGACCAGCCGCGAGGCGGCGAAGCTGATGATGAAGTACACGAGACCGGCGAAAATCAGGAACTCATTGGAGCGACCGATGATGTCGCCGCTGGCGCGTGAGGCGTTGAGGAAGTCAACCAGGCCCACGGTGTAAACCAGCGAGGTGTCCTGGAACAGGATGATGCTCTGCTGCAGCAGCAGCGGGGTCATCTTGCGGAACGCCTGCGGCAGGATGATCAGGCGCATCATCTGCCCGTAGTTCATGCCCAGTGCTTGCGCGGCACCCATCTGGCCCTTGGAAATCGACTGCACACCGGCACGGACGATTTCGCAGAAGTACGCCGCTTCGAACATCATGAACGCCACGACGCACGAGGTGAACGCACCGATCGGTGTGTCTTCGCCAGTGATCCAGCGCAGCACGAACGGCACCGCCAGGTAGAACCAGGTGATCACCAGCAGCAGTGGAATCGAGCGGAAGTAATTGACGTAGGCGCCAGCAATGCTCGACAGCAGTTTGTTATGAGATAGACGGCACAGCGCGAGGATCGTGCCGAGGATCATCCCGCCGATCACGCCCATGGCCATCAGCTTGAGGGTCATGACCATGCCGTTCCACAAACCGGGAATGGCCGGGACGATGCCACTGAAATCGAATTCCATTATTTACCCCCCACGGAGATCAGGCCGGGCACCGCGACTTTCTTCTCGACCAGGCGCATCAGCAGCATCAGGCTCATGTTGAGGGTGAAATAGATCAGGGTTGCCAGGGTGAACGCTTCGAACAGGTTGGCCGAAAACTCGGCGGTCTGTTTGGTCTGCGCCAGCAATTCCATCAAACCGATCAGGGACGCCACGGAGGAGTTCTTGAACACGTTGAGAAATTCGGAGGTGAGCGGCGGAATGATGATGCGGTAGGCCTGGGGCAGCAGCACGTTCCAGTAGATCTGCGGCAGTTTGAAACCCATCGCGCGGGCGGCGGATTCCTGACCACGGGGCAGCGCCTGGATACCGGTGCGCACTTGCTCGCAGACACGGGCGGCGGTGAACAGACCGAGGCAGACGACAACGCTCAGGTAAGCCGAAGTGGTCGGGTTGAGATCCTGCTTGTACCACTCCTGCAGATCCGGCGGCAGCAGGTCGGGCACCAGGAAGTACCAGATGAACAGCTGCACCAGCAGCGGCACGTTACGGAACAGCTCGACGTAGCAGGTTGCGATGCCCGATACGATGCGGTTCGGCACGGTGCGCATGATGCCCAGCAGCGAGCCGAGCAGCAGGGCGATGATCCACGCCACGATGGCGATGGCGATGGTCCAGCCCAGGCCGGAGATGAACCAGTCGAGATAGGTCTCGCTGCCCACGCCGGTGGACTTGAAGAACACGCCCCAGTCCCAGTTGTAATTCATTAGGGTCTCCCCTCGATTCGATCGATGTACAAGTGCCCGCCTGGGGAACTCCGTTCCCTCCCCGGTCTTTTTTCAAAGACCGGGCACACGCGATCGGCTCGACAGCCACCGGTTCGAGTGTTTCCAGAAAAATGCCAGCAGGGAGTGACCATCCCCTGAAAAGGCAGGTGCCTCTTCAGGGAATAAGGTTAGTCAGAAATCAGGACTTCTTGTCGTCAGCCGCTTTGTCGGTCGGATTGGCGATCAGGTTCTTGAGCTCGTCGCTCATCGGGAAGTTCAGGTTCAGGCCTTTTGGCGGAATTGGCTGCATGAACCACTTCTCGTAGATCTTGTTGATTGCGCCCGAAGCGTAGGTGGCCTTGATCGCGTCATCCACAGCCTTTTTGAACGGCTCGTCGCCTTTGCGCATCATGCAGCCGTAGATTTCGTACGACTGTGGCGTGCCGGTCACTTCCCAATCGGCGGCTTTCTTGGCCTTGGCGGCTTCGCCGGCCAGCAGCGCGTCGTCCATCATGAACGCAACGGCACGGCCCGACTCCAGCATCTGGAAGGACTCGCCGTGGTCTTTGGCGGAGATGACGTTCATGCCCATCTGCTTGTCGGCGTTCATCGCCTTGAGAATGCGCTCGGAGGTGGTGCCGGCGGTGGTGACAACGTTCTTGCCTTTGAGATCGTCGAAATCCTTGTACTTGGAGTCTTTCTTGGACAGAAGACGGGTACCGATTTCGAAGATGCCGACGGAGAAGTCGACCTGCTGCTGACGCTCGACGTTGTTGGTGGTCGAACCGCACTCGACGTCCACGGTGCCGTTCTGCACCAGTGGAATACGGGTTTGCGAGGTGACGAGGTTGTATTTGACTTGCAGGTTCGGCAGGTCGAGGTCTTTCTTGATCGCTTCGACGATGGCCAGCTGGATATCGTGCGAGTAGCCGACCGGCTTGCCGGACGCATCAGCGATGTAGGAGAACGGAATGGAGGCGTCACGGTGGCCCAGGGTGATGACACCGGACTCTTTGATCTTCTTCAGGGTGCCGGTGAGTTCGGCGGCGAAAACTGGCGTGCTGATCAGAGCGGCAGCAATGGCTGCGCCCAGGATATGGGGAACGATGCGCATCAAATTTTCCTCGACATTGTTTTTTTTATGGAGCCAGTTTGTCGGCCCTTTTTGTGCTTCGAATGCCTGACGGCTCCTGAAGTGTTGGCACGGCAGGCATTCGTTGAGAGAGTGTAGAGCATGAGTCGTGCCAGAGCAGGCATCATTGGTTAACGTCTTGTTTTATAAAGGTATTAAAGTTTTGTGGCGGCCATTTGACGGGCAACTGATCCGGTTAACCGAATCGACTGCAGAGTCGCGTTCGGAAAACCGAATAGGTAGTCAGGCGCGCTCTCGGATTTCCCGGCTTAGCGGCGTTTCATGCAAATACACCCACTCCACTCCATCTGGCTGCCCTCTGAGGATCGCCACGGCGAGCCGCGAGTGTTCAGCGCCGTTCAAACGGTGGGTTTCGACGTAACTCACAGCCAGCAGGCCGGCCTGTTGCCATACCGTGTGCACATCGCTGATCGCGATATCGAGTCCCGCCCTGGCGCCCACGGCCCCCCTGAACAGTTGTTCTACTTCGGCGCGGTTCAGCGGGATCGCCGATATACCCATCATGCTGAAATCTTCGGCAAATACTTTCATCAGCGGCTCGAGGCTCGCAGCTCCGATGCCGTCGGCATCAGTGAATACCCGAAGGATCAGCTCGTGGACGTGGTGAATGCTGTGTTCGGCTTGTTCGATCAGAGCGTTTGTCATGGGCATACCTTGGCGCGGTTCAGTTGTTTGATCTGCAGCAACGGCAGCAGCCCGACCAGTGCTGCAATCGCGAAGGTGGCGTGATAGGCCGGCGTGGTGCCAAGCGGTTGGAGCAGCACGTTGAAGATCATCAGAAACAGCGCGGCGCCGAGGCTGAAAGACATCTGCCGGTTGATGTTCCAGATGACACTGGCCTTGTGCGTATCGCCGCCGGCGAAGTCCATCAGTGAGGTGGTCTGCGCGGTATTGGCACCGATGCCGCCGCCGATGCCCATCAGGCTGTAGGCGATCATGATGAGCCAAAAATCCGTTGGCGCATTGACCAGCACCAGGGCGGCGATGCCGACGCTGTGCAACAGCATGCCGAGGGTGAACAGGTGTCCGGCGCCGATCCGGTTGTAGAATCGGCCGCAAACGGTCATCGCGACGAACGCACCGATGGCGTAGAGGATCATGAACATTCCGGTCAGCCGGGCGCTGAAGTGCAGGGTGTTCTGCAAAAAGAAAATGTTCATCAGATTGACCCCGGTGAACACCCCCGGAATCGCGTAGTAGATGAAGATCGAGGTGCTGAGTTTTCTGCTGCTGAGCAGGCTCAAGTCGATGATCGGGTTGTTGCAGCGGCGGTAATGCAGCAGATACAGCGCGATGAATATCAGCCCCGCGATGACAAAACCCAGCGCTGCGAGCGGCGGGTAATCGCTGCCGTACAGCGACATCCCCATCAGCAGACTGGCGAGCGTCGCGCTGACCAGCAACAGGCCTTTGATGTCCGGGCGCTGGCGTTCGGCGGGTGTGCTTTCCCTGATCCACCACCAGGACAGGCCAGCGGCAAGCAGCGAAAACGGGATGGTGCTGTAGAACACCCAGCGCCAGGAGCTGATGTCGACAATGAGGCCGCCCACGGTGGGTGAAATCGCCGGGGCAATCAGGGCAACGGCCATGATCAGCGTGGATATTTTCGCTCTTTGTTCGCCCTGAAAAAGATTGAACGTCAGCGCCTGTCCGACCGGAATCAACAAGCCGCCGCCGATGCCCTGGACGAAGCGCCAGATCACCAGTTCATGGAAGCTGTCGGCGTGGCCGCACAGCCACACCGCGCCACTGAATACCAGCATTGAAGCGGTGAGGATTTCACGACTGCCAAAACGCGCAGCCAGCCAGGTGCTCAGCGCAATGATCAACGTCAGTCCGAGAATGTACGCGTTGGCGACCCACGCCACCGAAGCGCTGCTGACCTGCAAGCTGGCTGACAGACTGGGCAGTGCCACCGCCGACATGAAGATGTTGATGCAATCGATAAAGAAGCCGAGCAGGAAAATCGACGCGACTTTATAGCGGTAACTCATGGTGTTTCCCCTTTGTCGTCGAGCTTAGGGGCGATAGACTCCGGCCGTCGATGCAATGGAGCTGAACACAATGTTTGAAGGGATTGAACCGTGACCCAGGGCGCTCTGCACACGCACTTGAACCGGGTGCAGACATTTCTGGCAATTGCCGAATTGGGTTCATTTACCAAGGCTGCCAGCCATCTGAATCTCAGCCGCGCCATGGTCAGCCTGCATATCAAGGCCCTGGAGGCAGCGTTGTCGACCAGCCTGTTGCTGCGCAACAGTCGTGCTGTGTCGCTGACCGAGGCCGGGCAAAGCTTTTACAACGAATTCAAGACCATCGTTGCCGATATCGACACAGCGTTTGACAGGGTATTGCACGGCACAAACCGCGTCTCGGGAACGCTGCGGATCAGTTCCACCAGTGAATACGGCGAGCGATTCATCCTGCCGCTGATTCCGCTGTTCGCCGAGCGCTATCCCGATATCCGCCTGTGCTACGACTTCAACTCTTCGCTCAATGATCTGCTGGCCGACCGGCTCGATCTGGTGGTTCGCCTGGGCAACCTGGCGGACTCATCTTTCAAAAGCCGGAAACTGGCGGACTATGAAATTGTGCTGGTGGCGACTGAAAAGTTTCTGGTTCGCTACCCGGTAAAGACACCGCAGGATCTCAACATCGTGCCTTGGATTGCCAACAGCAATTTGCCGGCGCCGACGCAGTGGGTTTTGCGCGGTGGCGTGGGGGAGACGGTCGAGATCAGTGGCACGCCTCATTTTCAGTCGAATTCCTCAACGGCGATTCGTTCGATGACCTTGTCGTCCCTGGGCGTGTCGGTGCTGCCGGCGTGGATGGTTGAAGACGATATGGCCTGTGGACATCTGGTACGTGTGTTGCCGGAATACTCGCTGCCCTCACAGCCGATCAGCCTGGTATTTGCGGATACGCCGCACCTGCCGCACAAGTCGCGGGTGTTTATCGATTTTCTTTTGGCGCATTCAGGGCAGTGAGGGAGTGGAGCCGGACCTTGCGGGCATAGCAAAAAGCCCCTGAATCTCGCGATTCAGGGGCTTTCGTTTGAGCGGTGGGGCGAATATCAAGCCGCCTCGATCTTGCGGTTTTGCTCCACCTTGCCCAGATACGTCGCCAGCTTTTGCTGCTCGTCGGCAGTCGTGAACAAGCCGAGTTTGGTGCGGCGCCACAAAATGTCATGCGCCGTAGTGGCCCACTCTTCGCTGCACAGGTAGTCGACTTCGCGGGTGTAGAGCCCGCCGCCGATGTGCTCACCCATGTCTGCCAGCGTTTCCACGCCCTCAAGCATGCGCCATGTGCGGCTGCCGTAAGTGACGGCCCAGCGCCGGGCGATTTCAGTCGGGACGAAATCATACTTGTCGCGAATCCGTGCGCTCAGCGCTTCGGGCGTGGTCATGTCTTCGCCGCCGGGCAGAGTCGCTTTGGCGGTCCAGCTTGGGCGCATCTGGGTGAAGAACGGCATCAACTGCGCCATCGCCGACTCGGCGAGCTTGCGGTAAGTGGTCAGTTTGCCGCCGAACACCGACAGCAGCGGCGCCTCTTCGGCATTGCCCGACAGCGCCAGGGTGTAATCGCGGGTCACTGCCGACGGGTTGTCGGATTCGTCGTTGCACAGCGGACGCACGCCCGAATAGCTGTGCAGGATGTCCTCGCGGCTGAGCTGCTTCTTGAAGTGGGCATTGACCACTTTGAGCAGGTAATCGGTTTCGCCTTCGGTGATCGCCACTTTTGCCGGGTCGCCGGTGTACTCGCGGTCGGTGGTGCCGATCAGGGTGAAATGGTTCAGGTATGGAATAGTGAAAACGATGCGCTGATCTTCATTCTGCAGAATGTGCGCGTGCTCGCCTTCGTACAGCTTCGGCACGATGACGTGGCTGCCCTGAATCAGGCGGATGCCATAAGGCGATTCCATCTTCAGGTCGTCACGAATGAATTTGGCGACCCACGGGCCGGCGGCGTTCACCAGTGCTTTGGCGGTAATCGAAAACAGGCTGCCGTCGGCGCGCTCCAGATGCAGGTGCCACAAACCTTTGCTGCGGCGGGCGCTGACGCAGCGGGTCTGGGTGTGCACGTGGGCACCTTTTTCGCGGGCGGCCATGGCGTTCAGGACGACGAGGCGGGCATCATCGACCCAGCAGTCGGAGTACTCGAAACCTTTTTTGATTTCGCTTTTCAGCGCGCTGTCGGCACCGAACTTCAGGCTCCTGGAACCTGGGAGCTTTTCACGTTTGCCGAGATTGTCGTAAAGGAACAGGCCGGCACGAATCATCCACGCCGGACGCAGGTGCGGGCGGTGCGGCAGCACGAAACGCATCGGTTTGACGATATGCGGCGCCTTGGCCAGCAGCACTTCGCGCTCGGCCAGTGCTTCACGCACCAGACGGAATTCGTAATGTTCCAGATAGCGCAAGCCACCGTGGATCAGCTTGCTGCTGGCCGACGAGGTGTGGCTGGCCAAGTCATCTTTTTCGCAAAGGAACACCGAAAGACCGCGACCGGCGGCATCCGCTGCGATCCCCACGCCATTGATCCCGCCGCCAATCACGGCAACGTCATAGATCTCGGAAAGTGGGGGCGTACGCAAGGTAGAGGTGGACATCGGCTGGCCTCGGTTCTTTTGGTTTTATGTCTTGGAAATCGAACATTAATGTTCATTTGCGAAAATGGTAGCCCATAAAGACGTGCACAGCCAGTCGCGCTCGATTGAAAAAACTCATCGAAGGACAGAGAAAGGAAAATTATCGAACATTAAAAGTAAAAGATCGCAGCCTTCGGCAGCTCCTACAGGGGGAAATGCATTCCAAATGTAGGAGCTGCCGAAGGCTGCGATCTTTTGATCTTGCGGGTTAAACGACTTCCAGACGAATCTTGTGCTGGTTCAACAACTGCACCAGCGCCGGCACCGGCTGCTGATCGGTGACCAGGCAATCAATCAGGCTGATCGGCCCCAGCCGTATCATCGCGTTACGCCCGAACTTGCTCGAGTCTGCCGCCAGAATGACTTGGCGCGCGTTGGCAATAATGGCCTGGCTCACGCGCACTTCCTGATAGTCGAAGTCGAGCAGGCTGCCGTCCTCGTCAATGCCGCTGATCCCGACCAGGGCGAAATCGACCTTGAACTGATTGATGAAATCCACGCTCGCCTGACCGACCACGCCGCCGTCCCGCCGTACGTTACCGCCGGTCAGCAGCACGTCGAAATCATCCTTGGCACTGAGCATCGAAGCCACGTGCAGGTTGTTGGTGATGATTTTCAGGTGGCTGTGATTGAGCAGGGCGCGGGCAATCGATTCGGTGGTGGTACCGATGTTGATGAACAGCGAGGCGTGATCGGGGATCTGCGCGGCGATGGCTTCGCCGATGCGTTGCTTTTCGTCGCGCATCTGATCGGCGCGCATCGCATAGGCGGTGTTTTCAACGCTGGAATCGTAAGCGGCGCCACCGTGATAGCGCCGCAGCAGATTGGCTTCCGCGAGCTGATTGATGTCGCGGCGAATGGTTTGCGGAGTGACAACGAACAGCGTGGCCATTTCCTCGATGCTCACATAGCCGCGTTCGCGGACCAGCTCGAGGATTTGCTGCTGACGGGGAGGCAGATTCATGGGGCTTCCTTTGGGCTGCCAAGCAAAATTTGCCCATGATGCCGCAGGAATCTCCTCCCGACCAGTTTCCAGCTTTAGTCAGTCTTCAGCCTGGCTTACTCAGCGTCCTCACGCGCCCAGTCACGGGTGCGGCTGACAGCTTTTTTCCAGCCTTTGTACAGTTTCTCTTTCGCGGCTTCTTCCAGGCTTGGTTCGAATTCGCGCTCGATTACCGCTTTGCCACGCAGTTCTTCCAGGCTGCCCCAGAAACCGCAGGCCAGGCCGGCCAGATAAGCCGCGCCGAGGGCAGTGGTTTCACGCATTTGCGGGCGCTCGACCTGAGTGCCGAGGATGTCGGCCTGGAACTGCATGAGGAAGTTGTTCGCCACCGCACCGCCGTCCACGCGCAGAGCCTTGAGGCGTTCGCCGGAGTCCTGTTGCATGGCGTCGAGCACGTCGCGGGTCTGGTAGGCAATCGATTCCAGTGCGGCGCGGATGATGTGATCCACACGTACGCCACGGGTCAGGCCGAACAGTGCGCCACGGGCATACGGATCCCAGTACGGCGCGCCCAGGCCGGTAAACGCCGGCACCAGATACACACCGTTGCTGTCCTTGACCTTGTTGGCAAAGTATTCGGTGTCGTGGGCGTCGTTGACGATTTTCAGTTCATCGCGCAGCCATTGCACGGTCGAACCGCCATTGAACACCGCGCCTTCCAGTGCATAAGCCACTTCGCCGCGCGGGCCGCAAGCGATGGTGGTGAGCATGCCGTGCTGGGATTTCACCGCTTTGTCGCCGGTGTTCATCAGCAGGAAGCAACCGGTGCCGTAAGTGTTTTTCGCTTGGCCCGGCTCCACGCACATCTGGCCGAACAGTGCTGCCTGCTGGTCGCCGGCGATACCGCCGATGGCGATGCCGCTCTTGGTGCGACCATAGATTTCCGAGGAGGCTTTGACCTCCGGGAGCATCTCGCGGGGGATGTCGAGGATCTCCAGCATCTTCGAATCCCACTCCAGCGAGTGAATGTTGAAGAGCATGGTGCGCGAGGCGTTGGTGTAGTCGGTGACGTGCACCTTGCCGCCGGTGAATTTCCAGATCAGCCAGCTATCGACGGTGCCGAACAGCAGTTCGCCGTTGCGCGCACGCTCGCGGCTGCCTTCGACGTTGTCGAGGATCCACTTCAGTTTGGTGCCGGAGAAGTACGGGTCGGTGACCAAGCCGGTGGTGTCGCGGATGTAGTCTTCATGACCATCGCGCTTGAGCTGCTGGCAGATCTCGGTGCTGCGACGGCACTGCCAGACAATCGCGTTATAGACCGGGCGGCCGGTGGTCTTGTCCCAGACCACGGTGGTTTCGCGCTGGTTGGTGATACCGATCGCGGCGACCTGGTCATGATGCAGGCCGGCCTGGGCCAGCGCTTCAACCATCACCGCGCTCTGGGTGGCGAAAATTTCCATCGGGTCATGCTCGACCCAACCGGCCTGCGGATAGTGCTGAACAAATTCGCGCTGCGCGGTGCAGACCACGTTCGCGTCGCGGTCGAAAATGATCGCGCGGGAGCTGGTCGTACCCTGATCAAGGGCAATGATGTAGTTCTTGTTCTGAATGTCGGTCATGTCGATTGCCTTGGACGAAAAAAACGAGAGTGGGCCGTGGCGCCGGCTCGGATGGGCAGGAGCCGGCGCCGACTGTTTCAAGAAGTTCTTGGTTTGCCGTCAATGGCCGGTTCTGCATCCTTTGTAGCAGGTGTGGCGCCGGTCAGGTGACGGGCAATCAGCCCGCGATACCCGGCAGCACCGAGGCAGGCACCGACAATCGGTGCAAAAATCGGAATCAGGAAATACGGAATATCTCGGCCGCCAGTGAAGGAAATTTCACCCCAACCGGTAAAGAAAGTCATCAGCTTCGGACCGAAGTCACGCGCAGGGTTCATCGCGAAACCGGTCAGCGGACCCATCGCACTGCCGATCACGGCAATCAGCAAACCGATCAGCAGCGGCGCCATCGGGCCTCGTGGCAAGCCGTTGTTGTCATCGGTCAGGGCCATGATCACGGCCATCAAAATCGCGGTGATGATCATCTCTACCAGGAAAGCCTGAGCCGTCGACAGTACCGGATTCGGGTAAGTCGAGAACACCGACGCCAGTTCCAGGCTAGCGGCCGAACCACGCACCATCTGGTGGGTTTGTTCGTAATCGAAGAAAAGATTGCTGTAGAGCGTGTAGACCAGCAGCGCGCCGCAGAAGGCGCCAGCCATTTGCGAAAGGATGTAAAACGGCAGTTTGCGCTTTTCGAAGTCAGCGAAGATTGCCAGAGCGATGCTCACGGCCGGGTTCAGGTGCGCGCCGGAAACCCCGGCGGTGAGGTAGATCGCCATGCTCACGCCGACGCCCCAGATGATGCTGATTTCCCACAGGCCGAAGCTGGCGCCCGCGACCTTGAGCGCGGCGACACAACCGGTGCCGAAAAAGATCAGAAGGGCAGTGCCCAGGAATTCGGCCATGCATTGGCCGGAAAGCGATGGTTGCGGTAAAGCAGCTGTCATTGAAAACCTCGGTTCTTTTTCTTGTGTAGCGCCCTGCCAACGGAGCAGAGCGCGATCTTCACCGGGTCGCAATTCCCATTCGGTTCCCGGGTTACTGCTGGGTACTGCGCGGAGCATGATTCTTACATTATTCAGATTCGAAAAAATATAGACAAGAAACAAACCTGTCAAAGGTCGAAAGTGAACCGTCGGTCACAATAAAACTATTCGCCTGATGAATGATCAGTGAAGTGGTGCGCGTGAATAGCGCGCGAGCCCACGAGAATCGGGGCTTGGAATAGAGCCTTTTGGCCTGCGATGACCTAGAATCGGCCGTTGGTTTTATCTGTGATTGCCGAACCCGGAGCTGCCATGACCCCAGCGTTGGACTTGTTGAAAAAAGTTCGTGCCGAACATCGCGTGCACAGTTACGAACATGATCCCAAGGCCGCATCCTATGGGCTGGAGGCAGCTGAGAAGCTCGGGCTCGCACCGGCGCAGGTGTTCAAAACCCTGCTGGCCGCCAGTGAAAAAGGCGAACTGCTGGTAGCTGTGGTGCCGGTCGTCGGATCGCTCGACCTCAAAGGCCTGGCGCATGCCGCCGGAGTGAAGAAAGCCGAAATGGCCGACCCGGCTGCCGCGCAACGCTCAACCGGTTATCTGTTGGGCGGTATCAGCCCGCTCGGGCAGAAGAAACGGCTGCGCACCTTCATCGATAATTCCGCTCAGGGTTTTGCGACTATCTATGTGAGTGCCGGACGGCGAGGGCTGGAAGTGGAATTGGCGCCAGCAGTATTGGCCGAGCATACCCAGGCGAAGTTCGCCGACATCGGCCGTGCTTAGTAACAGAATCGGCTGTATGAGGAAAAAAATCAGGTTCTGTCACTGGCACTGATCCGGGCCGCCATTGCATGCTCGGTCGACCAATTCAGGGAGAACATCATGCAGCTTGCGTTTCATCAGGTCGACGCGTTCAGTGATCGGCCGTTCAGTGGCAACCCGGCGATGGTCTATCGGCTCGACAGCTGGCTGGCCGACGACTTGATGCAGAAGATCGCCGCCGAACACAACTTGGCAGAGACCGCGTTTCTGGTCCGCGAAGGCCAGGCCTGGCATATCCGCTGGTTCACGCCGACCACCGAAGTGCCGCTGTGCGGGCATGCGACCTTGGCCAGCGCATTTGTGCTATTCGACATTTATAAGGAAAGCGCCGAGCGCATCGATTTCACTTGCAAGTCCGGCCCGCTGAGTGTCAGCCGGGAAGGCGACCGGCTGTGGCTGGATTTCCCGACCATCGTGCCGTCGGAAATCGGTGTGACGCTGGATGTCGAGCGGGCGCTCGGCGTTGAGGCGGTCGATGTGCTCGGCTCCAACGAGCTGTTTGTAGTGCTGGAGTCAGAGCAGGCTGTGCTCGACTGCAAGCCGGACATGGCCGCACTGGCGAAACTGCCGTGGCTGGGCGCTATCGTCACCGCAAATGGCAACCAGCACGACTTCGTCTCGCGCTATTTTGCCCCGGCGATCGGCATCGACGAAGATCCGGTGACCGGTTCGACTCACTGCAGCCTGATTCCGTACTGGGCCAAGCGTTTGGGCAAGTCGAACCTGACCGCCTCCCAGCGCTCGGCGCGGGGCGGCGAGTTGTTCTGTCGGCTGGAAGGTGAGCGGGTGAAGATTGGTGGCAATGCGACGCTGGTGGCCAGCGGCACCCTTCATCTGAGCTGATCGCAATTTTCCCTGTAGGAGCTGCCGAAGGCTGCGATCTTTTGATCTTGATGTTGAAAGTCAAAAGATCGCAGCCTTCGGCAGCTCCTACAGAGAGTTTCGTTCGATCAGAGGCTGGTGCTGAACCGACGGACGCCGTTTTCCACCGCCGGAATCTGCGCAGCGGTGCTGCCGGATGCCTGGAACAGCACCAGATGATCCGCCGCTACGCGAATCCCGACCTGCGCACCAACCAGATGATCAGCATGGCTGGGGAAGATCGATTCCAGCTGCGCGCCGGTCGGCAGTTGCAGGCGATACAAGGTCGCTGCACCCAAGAACGTCTTGCCGACAATTTGCGCCTGCAATGCGCTGTCCGGCGCATAAACAATGTCATCCGGACGCAGCAGCACATCTACTGCGCCGCCAATCGGCCAGGTGTAAGCGCGATTACCGCGCAGTTCACCCAGTTCGGTCTGTACCGACTCCGGGCTGGCCAACTGACCGCGAATGAAATAGCCCTGACCGATGAAACTGGCGACATACGGCGTTGCCGGTTCGTGGTAGAGGTTGTAGGGCGTGTCCCACTGTTCCAGCCGGCCTTCCTTGAACACACCCACGTGATCGCTGACGGCGAAGGCTTCTTCCTGATCGTGGGTAACCAGAATTGCGCTGGTGCCACGGGCCTTGAGGATGTCGCGCACCTCATGGCTGAGCTTGCGACGCAACTCGCCATCGAGGTTGGAAAACGGCTCGTCGAGCAGCAGCAATTGCGGTTCCGGCGCCAGGGCGCGGGCGAGGGCGACCCGCTGTTGCTGGCCGCCGGAGAGCTCGTGGGGGTAGCGCTTGCCAAGGTTTTTCAGGTTGACCAGTTCCAGCAGCTCCTCGACCACCCGCGATTTGTTCGGGTGCTTGCGGATGCCGAAGGCGATGTTGTCGGCCACGCTCAGGTGCGGAAACAGCGCGTAGTCCTGAAACACCATGCCGATTCGGCGCTTCTCCGGGGCCAGGGTGAAACCGGCACTGGAGAGGGTTTCACCACCGAGGGTGATTTCGCCTTCGTGCACCGGCTCGAAACCGGCGATGGCGCGCAGGGTGGTGGTCTTGCCGCAGCCGGAAGAGCCGAGCAGGCAGCCGATGTCGCCGGCGTTGAGGTGCAGATTGAGGTTCTGCACCACGCGTTGGTCTTGATAGCCGCAAGCGAGGTTGCGCAGGTTCAGCAGTAATTCATGGCTCATGCGTGGTGATATGCCGGTTCGACGAGGAACTCGAGCAGGGCCTTCTGTGCGTGGAGACGGTTTTCTGCCTGATCCCAGGCGACGGAGCGCGGGTCATCGAGCAGGTCGAGACTGATTTCTTCGCCACGGTGCGCCGGCAGGCAGTGCATGAACAGCACGTCCTCGGCAGCGAGGTCGAGCAGGGCACGGTTGACCTGGAACGGCGCGAACAGCTTGAGGCGCTTGGTAGTTTCCTCTTCCTGGCCCATCGAAGTCCAGACGTCGGTGCTGACCAGATGCGCGTCGCGTACGGCATCCTGCGGGTCGCGGACGATGGTCACGCGATCACCCGCCCTGGCGACAAACTCAGGGTTTGGCTCGTAACCTTCTGGGCAGGCAACGCGCAACTGGAAGTCGAACTGGATCGCCGCTTCTATATAGCTGTTGCACATGTTGTTGCCGTCACCGATCCAGGCCACGGTCTTGCCCTGGATCGAGCCACGATGTTCAAGAAAGGTCTGCATGTCGGCGAGCAACTGGCACGGGTGCAGATCATCGGACAGGCCGTTGATCACTGGCACGCGCGAGTTGGCGGCGAATTCGGTGAGGGTGCTATGGGCGAAGGTGCGGATCATGACCGCATCGAGCATGCTCGACATGACGATGGCGCAGTCGCTGATCGGCTCGCCGCGGCCCAGTTGAGTGTCGCGCGGGGACAGAAAAATTGCTTGGCCGCCGAGCTGGATCATGCCGGCCTCGAAGGAGATCCGGGTACGCGTCGAGGATTTCTCGAAGATCATCCCCAGCACGCGGTTTTTCAGTGGCTCGAACAGTACGCCGCGGTTACGCAGGTCCTTGAGCTCAACGCCTCGACGGATCACGCTGACCAGCTCTTCGGGCGTGCAATCCATCAGGGAGAGAAAGTGCCTTGCGCTCATCATTGACTACCTTTTGCTACAGACCGCAGATGCTCAAAGCCTTGTTTAACGGAACAACGGGCGAGACCTGCGGCGTAAGCCGCACGGGGCGACGAAATAGGGGAAGGCGCGATATTGACACTAAATGTCGCGTTACGCCAATAGGCTACGGTTTCAGCGGGATTCGGAGCGCGGACCGAGCATTTCGATCACGCATATTGAAGCCGGATTCAGTACAGCAGCGAGCCTCTTTGTACACTGGCCCCGCCGCGCTTGGCAATCCGGCGCGACGGCATCGGCGCGGCTTTGTTCGCTTCAAGAGCATTGGGCTGCGGATTCGCTTGGTCGGATGTTCAGGCTGAAACATTTGCTAAAGCAAAGTGCTGGGTTATAAATAAGTTTCGAGCGACGCAGGAAGCCTCCGCATGGAATCGAAAGAACAACTGTTAATGGAACTGCTGGGCCACACGGCTCGCTCTCTGACTCATCTCACCGCGTCGGTCACCTCGATGTCTTTCGAGTTGCTGCGCAGTGACGACGAAGTGGTCAAATCCGCTGGCCGGCACATGATCGATCGCATGGCTACCATCAGCGCCGGGCTTGATGAGCACTGGCGATTGATCGGCGAACTCACCGGCGTGCACGTCGCCCACGAGCAGATCGAAACCATCCAGGAAATCCAGCTGGCTGCACCGCCGCAGTTGCCGCCGAACTGATCGCGGCGATTTATCGGCTGCCCTGATAACCGTCGATTCACAAGACGAACGTCGCTGGCGCCGCCTCTGCGCACGGGCCATAGTTTTGTTCCCGCGGGCGTAATTGCCTGCTCCCGAACAAGACAGAGACTGGCCATGACCAAGACTCTCCATCACCGCGCGTGCCACCTGTGCGAAGCCATCTGCGGCCTGACCATCGAAACCACAGAAACCGATGGCAACGTTGCGATCACCTCGATCAAGGGTGATGCCCTGGACACCTTCAGCCGCGGCCATATCTGCCCGAAAGCCGTAGCCCTGCAAGATATTCAGAACGATCCCGACCGCCTGCGCCAGCCAATGCGCCGGGTCGGCAGCGAGTGGCTGCCGATCGAATGGGACGAGGCGTTTGCGCTGGTGGCCGAGAAGTTGGCGGCGATTCAGGAACGTCACGGGCAGAACGCAGTGGCGGTCTATCAAGGCAACCCGAGCGTGCACAACTACGGGCTGATGACTCACAGCAATTACTTCCTGGGTTTGTTGAAAACGCGCAATCGCTACTCGGCAACGTCGGTCGATCAACTGCCGCATCACCTCAGCAGCTATCTGATGTACGGCCACGGCTTGCTATTGCCGATTCCGGACATCGATCACACCGATTTCATGCTGATCCTCGGCGCCAACCCGCTGGCTTCCAACGGCAGCATCATGACCGTGCCGGACGTTGAGAAGCGCCTGAAAGCGATTCAGGCGCGCGGCGGTAAAGTTGTGGTGGTCGATCCGCGCCGCAGCGAAACCGCAGCGATAGCCGACCAGCACGTCTTCGTTCGCCCGGGTGGCGATGCGGCGTTACTGTTCGGCATGCTCAATACGCTGTTCAGCGAAGGCCTGACCCGCGACAACCATTTGCCGGTCGATGGCCTTGATGAGGTGCGCGACGCCGTGGCGTCGTTCACCGCCGAAGCCATGAGTCCATTGTGCGCGGTGCCTGCCGAACAGATCCGCCAACTGGCGCGCGATTTCGCCGCTGCGCCAAGTGCAGTCTGCTACGGGCGCATGGGCGTTTCGACGCAGGCGTTCGGCACCTTGTGCCACTGGGTCGTGCAACTGATCAATCTGGTCACCGGCAACCTCGATCGCGTTGGCGGTGCGCTGTGCACTGAGCCGGCGGTGGATCTGGTGGCGTCGACCTCGGGCGGGCATTTCAACAAATGGCAGAGCCGGGTTTCCGGGCGGCCGGAATACGGCGGCGAGTTGCCGGTCTCGGCGCTCGCCGAAGAAATGCTCACGGAAGGCGAGGGGCAGATCCGCGCCATGATCACCGTGGCTGGTAACCCGGTGCTTTCGACACCCAATGGCCGGCAGTTGGAACAGGCGCTGGACGGCCTCGACTTCATGCTCAGCATCGACCTGTACATCAACGAAACCACGCGTTATGCCGATCTGATCCTGCCGTCGACATCGGCGCTGGAGAACGATCACTACGACACCACTTTCAACCTGTTCGCCGTGCGCAACGTCACCCGCTTCAACCGCGCGATTCTCGCCAAGCCCGAGGGCGCTTTGCATGACTGGGAGATTTTCGTCGGGCTGGCCAAGGCGTTCGCCGAGAAGACCGGCAAAGAGCTGAAACCGACCATGCCGCCAGCGAAGATGATCGATATGGGGCTGCGCATGGGCCGCTACGGTGAGGCGTCTGAGCACAAGTTGTCACTGGCGACGCTGTTCGATCATCCGCACGGCATTGATCTGGGGGCGCTGCAGCCGAATCTGGCGTCACGTCTGAAAACGCCGAATCAGCGCATACAGGCCGCACCGCCGGAGATTCTCGCCGACCTGGCGCGCTTTGCCGCATTGCAAGCGCCGGCTGCCGATGAACTGCTGATGATCGGCCGCCGCCATGTGCGCAGCAACAATTCCTGGATGCACAATTTTCATCGACTGGTGAAAGGCAAGCCGCGGCATCAATTGCTGATGCACCCGGATGACCTGGCCAGTCGTGGGCTGGCCGATGGGCAACGGGTTCGGGTGAGTTCGCGGGTCGGGCAGATCGAAGTGGAAGTACTCGCCAGTCTCGACATGATGAAAGGCGTGGTCAGTCTGCCCCACGGTTGGGGCCATGCGCGCCCGGGCGTGCAGATGGCGATCGCCAGCGGCCAGCCGGGGTCGAGCGCCAACGACCTGACCGATGAATGTCAGCTTGACGAACTGTCGGGCAACGCGGCGTTGAACGGAGTGCCGGTGACAGTGGCGGCAGCTTGAGCAGGTCTGTCGGGGAGACCGAGCGTGGCGCTCGGGATTCCGTTACAATGCGCCACCGTGCCGACCTCTGAGTCGGAAAGTTCAGCCGAGGTGCTCCATGGATATCATCGAAACGATTAAAGAGCAGATTGCCAACAACACCATTCTGCTTTACATGAAAGGCTCGCCGAATGCCCCGCAGTGCGGCTTCTCCGCAAAAGCTGCGCAAGCCGTGATGGCCTGTGGCGAAAAGTTCGCTTACGTGGACATCCTGCAGAACCCGGAAATCCGCGCCAACCTGCCGAAGTACGCCAACTGGCCGACTTTCCCGCAGCTTTGGGTCGGCGGTGAGCTGGTCGGCGGTAGCGACATCATGACCGAGATGGCTGCAGACGGTTCGCTGCAAAGCACCATCAAGGCAGCTGTCGAAGCGGCTGCGGCGAACAAGTCCGAAGCCTGATCAGGCTTTATGTAAGAGCGGGCTTGCTCGCGAATGCGGTGTATCAGTCAACGTCTACTTTTCTGATATACCGCTTTCGCGAGCAAGCCCGCTCCCACAGGATCTGCATCCGATCCGGAACTTGCCAAACAAAAAGCCCCGCACCTCGAAAGAGGGCGGGGCTTTTCAGTGACTTGCGAGTGTCAGATCACTCTTCGCCCATCTGCGACTGCAGATAGTTTTCCAGGCCGATCTTGTCGATCAGGCCGAGCTGGGTTTCCAGCCAGTCGATATGTTCTTCTTCCGACTCGAGAATGTCTTCGAGCAGTTCACGGCTGCCGAAGTCGCCAACGGTTTCGCAATGGGCGATGGCGGCTTTCAGGTCGGCGTGGCCAGTCTTTTCGATGCGCAGGTCGCATTCGAGCATTTCGCGGGTGTGTTCGCCGATGTGCAGCTTGCCCAGGTCCTGCACGTTCGGCAGGCCTTCAAGGAACAGAATGCGCTTGATCAGCTTGTCCGCGTGTTTCATCTCGTCGATGGATTCTTTGTATTCGTGCTTGCCGAGCTTGTTCAGACCCCAATCTTCATACATGCGCGCATGCAGAAAGTACTGATTGATCGCGACCAGCTCATTGGCAAGGATCTTGTTGAGATGCTGGATGACTGTAATGTCGCCTTTCATGATCGGAGTCCTGCCCTGTATTAACCGTATATAGGCGGAGTTTGAGCTTGGTGTTTATAAGTGTCAAACCTAAGTTATTGAATAATAAATGAAAATTAATCGGAATAAGAATGTTTGTGTTCCGCGTCTGGACGCTAAGCAATTGATTTTCAGGCATAAAAAAACCGGACATCAAGTCCGGTTCTTTGAAATGAGGGTGTTTACGCAGCAGTAAATTCTACCGGGTACGGGATGGCTGCCTGGGCGGTTTGCAGCTTGGTCAGGGTTTCGCGCACCACTTCCTTGGCAAGGCAGGCGCATTTGCCACACTGGCTGGCGACGCCGGTGGCTTGGCGAACTTCTTTGTAGCTGCAGCATCCTTCATAGATCGCTTCGCGGATCTGTCCGTCGGTGATGCCGGTGCAGAGGCAAACATACATAAGTAATAACCGTCGCTGGTTGTGACTCAATTGCGATGGATCTTAATGTTAACGAGAATGATTGTCAAAGTGCTTTCGGAACGCTTCGTAACCTATTTGCCTGCGACTGACGAACGGTATTTTTCGGGCACTCGCCTGACCCAATGAATACGCAGTGGATACCCGAACAGGGAAAATCCGTTACGGACAGGCCAAACACCCGGTGTATGATGGTCGTCCCTTGCGAAGAGGGTTCGTGTCACAGGGCTGTCGCCTGAGGGTGGCAGGCTGGCCCGGAGCCTGAACTTCAAGTCTTTACACCAGGAGATATCAATGAGCGTACTCGTAGGCAAACAAGCCCCAGACTTCACCGTCCCGGCCGTACTCGGCAATGGCGAGATCGTTGACAGCTTCACCCTGTCCTCGGCCATCAAAGGCAAATACGGCCTGGTGTTTTTCTACCCACTGGACTTCACCTTCGTCTGCCCGTCCGAGCTGATCGCTCTGGACAACCGCATGGCCGACTTCAAGGCACGCAACGTTGAAGTGATCGCTGTGTCGATCGACTCGCACTTCACCCACAACGCCTGGCGCAATACCCCGGTCAACAATGGCGGCATCGGTCAGGTGAAATACACCATGGCTGCCGACATGAAGCACGACATCGCCAAGGCCTACGACGTTGAATCCGAAGGCGGCGTGGCTTTCCGTGGCGCATTCCTGATCGACGACAAAGGCGTGGTTCGCTCGCAGATCATCAACGACCTGCCGCTGGGCCGTAACATGGAAGAGCTGATCCGTCTGGTCGACGCGCTGCAGTTCCACGAAGAGCACGGCGAAGTCTGCCCGGCCAACTGGAAAAAAGGCGACAAAGGCATGAACGCTTCGCCAGAAGGCGTTGCGGCTTACCTGACCGAGAACGCTGCTGCCCTGTAAGGCGCAACGTCGAGGTAAAAAAAACCGGCCCATGTGGCCGGTTTTTTCATGCGCGGGATTTGATTGACGAGGATCAGTCGTCGAAGTCTTCCCAACCGCCCATTTGCTTCCAGCGATTGACGATGCCGCAGAACAGCTCAGCGGTCTTTTCGGTGTCGTAACGCGCCGAGTGCGCTTCACGACCGTCGAAATCGATGCCAGCGGCCTGGCAGGCTTTGGCCAGCACGGTTTGACCGTATGCCAGACCCGCCAGCGTCGCGGTGTCAAAACTGGAGAACGGGTGGAACGGGTTGCGCTTCATGTCCAGCCGCGCAACTGCTGCGTTGAGGAAGCCCAGATCGAAGCTGCTGTTATGCCCGACAAGAATCGCCCGTTTGCAGCCGTTGGCCTTCAGCGCCTTGCGGATGCCACGGAAGATGTCGGTCAGCGCGGTTTCTTCGCTGACGGCCATACGCAGCGGGTGATCGAGCTTGATCCCGGTGAACTCCAGCGCTGCCGCTTCAACGTTCGCACCTTCGAATGGCTCGACGCGGAAGAAGTAGGTGTGATCCGGGTAGACGAAACCCTTTTCATCCATGGCGATGGTGGTCGCGGCAATCTCCAGCAAGGCGTCGGTGGCCGCGTTGAAGCCACCGGTTTCTACGTCGACGACAACCGGCAGGTAGCCGCGAAAACGTGCTGCCATCGGGTGACGGGAACCGCCGCCGCCATTTTGACCGTCCAGCTCGTCGTCGAAATGCTCTTCACTCACGCGTGTTCCTCCAGCAGGCGCCAGCGCAGTTTTTCACCGGCGCGCAGCGGGATAACGGTCAGCTCGCCGAAAGGCAGGCTGGTCGGGGCGGTCCATTCTTCACGAACCAGGGTGATGCGATCAGTGTTAGCCGGCAGGCCGTAGAAGCGCGGGCCGTTGAGGCTGGCGAAGGCTTCGAGCTTGTCCAAAGCGTTACGCTGTTCGAACGCTTCGGCGTACATCTCGATGGCGGCGTAGGCGGTGTAGCAACCGGCGCAACCGCAGGCGGCTTCCTTCGCGTGCTGGGCGTGGGGCGCCGAATCGGTACCGAGGAAGAATTTGGCGCTGCCGCTGGTGGCCGCGTCGAGCAAGGCTTCCTGGTGCGTATTGCGCTTGAGAATTGGCAGGCAGTAGAAATGCGGCCGAATCCCGCCCACCAGCATGTGGTTGCGGTTGTACAGCAGGTGATGCGCGGTGATGGTCGCGCCAACGTTGGCCGAAGCCTCGTTGACGAACTGCACGGCGTCGCCGGTGGTGATGTGTTCGAACACCACTTTCAGCGTCGGGAAACGCTCGACCACGCGGCGCATGTGTTCATCGATGAAGATCTTTTCGCGGTCGAACACATCGACGTCGCCACGGGTGACTTCACCGTGGATCAACAGCGGCATGCCGACGTCGGCCATGGCTTCGAGCGCCGGGAAGATCTTGTCGATGCTGGTCACGCCGGAATCGGAGTTGGTGGTCGCGCCGGCCGGGTAAAGCTTGGCGGCATAGACGAAACCGCTGGCCTTGGCCTGCCGAATTTCTTCCGGTTGGGTGCGGTCGGTGAGGTACAGCACCATCAACGGTTCGAACTGACTGCCGGCCGGGCGGGCAGCGAGAATCCGCTGACGATAGCCGTCGGCTTCAGCGGCGTTGCGCACCGGCGGTACCAGGTTCGGCATGATGATCGCGCGCCCGAAGGTGCGGGCCACATCGGCAACGGTATTGGTCAACACGGCACCATCGCGAAGATGAATGTGCCAGTCGTCGGGACGCAGCAGGGTCAGGCGGTCGGACATGAGGGGCTTCCAGGCGGGTCAAACTGAGGCGAATGCTACCGGAAAAGACTCTTGCAGGCACCCGCTATCAAGTTTTGCCACAAGCGTCCGATATCCCGAAGGTATGCCGTAAACATTGTGTGAATCGGTGTTTGTGTTTCACAAGCCAATGGAGCCTCCCGTGCGCCAGCGTTATTTAGCCCTGCTCAGTGTGTTTGCCAGCCTTCCTGCGATGGCGCTGACTTACCAGACTCGTCTGGAGAACATTGAGTGGACGGTCGCCGGCGACCAGTTTGAGTGCCGTCTGACCCAGCCGATCACCGATTTCGGTTCGGGTGAGTTCGTGCGCAAGGCCGGTGAGCAGGCGATCTTTCGTCTGAATGCCTACAACGCCATGCTCGGCGGCGGTTCAGCGACCTTGTTGGCGGCGGCTGCACCGTGGCAGCCTGGGCGTGGCGACATCAATCTGGGCTCTGTGCGCCTGGGCAGTGGCAACGTCTTGTTCAACAGCTCGCAGTCGCAGGCAGGTGGCTTGATCAGCGGTCTGCTGGACGGCCGTAGTCCGGTGGTACGCCGTGCATCTGGCGATGGCCGAGTCTCCGAAGTGCGTTTGTTGCCGGTGAAATTCAGCAAGGCGTTCAACGACTATCAAGGCTGTGTGGCGAAGTTGCTGCCGCAGAATTTCGACCAGATCAAGCAGTCGCAGATCGGCTTCCCCGGCGAAGGCGTCGATCTGGACCCGGCCGCCAAGGCGAAACTGCAAGTGATGCTCGACTACATGAAGGCTGATCCGACGGTGAACCACATCGAACTCGACGGCCACTCGGACAACAGCGGCAATCGCCTGACCAACCGTGAACTGTCGCGCCGCCGGGCGCTGGCGGTGGTCGACTTCTTCAAGGCCAATGGCATTCAGGAGTCGCAGATTACCGTGCGTTTCCATGGGGAGCAGTATCCAATCGTGCCCAACACCAGCAAGGCCAACCGCGCAAAGAACCGTCGGGTCAACGTGAAACTGGCGCGCGTGGCACCAACCACGGCACCGGCACCGGCACCGCAAGCGAGTACGCCGGCCACCGCTGCAGCGACTTCCTGACTCGCCGGTCATCGTCGCGCTCTCGACAGATTCTGTCGCTTTGTCGTCTTAAGCTGTCGCGCCTCTGTAAATTATCGCGTTTGAGCGGTAGACTCCCCGGCTTTCCGTAGAACCCCGTGGAGTGATGGCATGGCGGACGTAAACAAGGTCGTTCTGGCGTATTCCGGCGGCCTGGACACTTCGGTGATCCTCAAGTGGCTGCAGGATACTTATAACTGTGAAGTGGTGACCTTCACCGCCGATCTCGGTCAAGGCGAAGAGGTCGAGCCGGCCCGCGCCAAGGCTCAGGCCATGGGCGTCAAAGAAATCTACATCGACGATCTGCGCGAAGAGTTCGTGCGTGATTTCGTGTTCCCGATGTTCCGCGCCAACACCGTTTACGAAGGCGAGTACCTGCTGGGTACGTCGATCGCCCGTCCGCTGATCGCCAAACGCCTGATCGAAATCGCCAACGAAACCGGCGCCGATGCCATTTCCCACGGCGCCACCGGCAAGGGTAACGACCAGGTGCGTTTCGAACTGGGCGCCTACGCGCTCAAGCCTGGTGTGAAAGTCATTGCCCCTTGGCGCGAGTGGGACTTGCTGTCGCGCGAGAAGCTGATGGACTACGCCGAGAAGCACGCGATCCCGATCGAACGCCACGGCAAGAAGAAATCCCCGTACTCGATGGACGCCAACCTGCTGCACATCTCCTATGAAGGCGGTGTGCTGGAAGACACCTGGACCGAGCACGAAGAGGACATGTGGCGCTGGACCGTCTCCCCGGAGAAAGCGCCTGATACCCCGCAATACCTGGAACTGACTTACCGCAACGGCGACATCGTCGCGCTGGACGGCGTCGAGATGACCCCGGCCACGGTTCTGGCGACGCTGAACAAGATCGGCGGCGAGCACGGCATTGGTCGTCTCGATATCGTTGAAAACCGCTATGTCGGCATGAAATCCCGTGGCTGCTACGAAACCCCGGGCGGCACCATCATGCTGCGCGCGCACCGCGCCATCGAATCGATCACTCTGGATCGCGAAGTCGCTCACTTGAAAGACGAGCTGATGCCGAAATACGCCAGCCTGATCTACACCGGCTACTGGTGGAGCCCTGAGCGTCTGATGCTGCAACAAATGATCGACGCTTCGCAGGTCAACGTGAACGGTGTGGTGCGTCTCAAGCTGTACAAGGGCAACGTCATCGTCACCGGCCGCAAGTCCGATGACTCGCTGTTCGATGCCAACATCGCGACCTTCGAAGAAGACGGCGGCGCTTACAACCAGGCGGACGCGGCGGGCTTCATCAAGCTCAACGCGCTGCGCATGCGCATTGCTGCCAACAAGGGCCGCAAGTTGTTCTGAGCGACTTAGATCGACGCGTAATAAAAAAGGCGGCCTTGTTCAGGGCCGCCTTTTTTTTGGAACTTTCATCTGGTTCATCAAGCCGTTTCTCTTGTCTGCCTGTTTGCGGGATGCGCCTTGCCTGTCAACTGGTTCGCCCCAACAGAGTCACTGTCTGCGTGCACAGGTTGTAAACGACACACAGTGTTGCACCCGAGTTTTTCTTCGCCTGTTTGATTTGTTGCACTGCAGTATGTGCCAAAGCGTCCGAAACGTGATTCGACAGGAAAACCAGCACTCGCGGATCTTTTTTACCAGCGCTGCGGAGCGTGTCGAGAATCGCATCGAACTCCCGGGAAGCGTCTACGCCTCTGGCATCGATGATGTTCAGTTCACTTATCAGTGGTGACAGTCTGATCGTCTGGACCACCGGGTTGGCTTGGCCGTCTATACCGAGTGGTGGGTCAGGCGCGTTGTGAATCCTGCATGTACGCCGGAATCCGCCGCCCGCAGTGTTGCTGGAAACCACGCAGCTGGTTATCTCGAAAGTGCACGGTCCATCGGTTTTGCGCACCGGTTTTCGTTCGCTGTCACGTTCCGTATGTTCAGCCGCTTTGAGGAAGTTCTTGTCCTTGCCGAAATCCGAGGGCGAGTAGAGTGAGCGGTGATTGAAGTTGAGAGTGATAAAAAAAAGAAATAACAAGTAAAACGGAAAGCTGATCAGAAACCAGACATAAATCTCTCGATCCTCGTTGTCGAGAAACGGCAGCGAGACTGCCGCCGAAGTTTCCGAAAGAATGGCGAATATCGCAATAACCGTCATTGGGTTGGTAATTTTTTGCTTTATCCTAAGCATATTATAAGTTCCTTTTTATGTATGTGGGGTCGAGTTCTATATATAGCAAAAGCCTTCGTTAAAGTTTCAGCCTGTTGTTTCAAGTTTTATAGGAGGATTGCTGGCGAGTCGAATTTGCAGTAGTGGTGGATCGTTACGTCATATGTCGGATCGGTCGCCAGACGAAAACAGTTGTGAAAGTTGCGAATGGCTGAACGTGAATGCAGCGCTGCGTAGGAAGCGTGCGCAGTAAACGGCCGGCTAGGTTCGGTCTTGATGGGCAGGGAGCGGTCGCGGTGGGTGTGGAGGTGTCTATTTGTGGGAATTATCCTCAATGCGTGTAGGGAATGTCTCTCGATGCAACCGCGTGGAAAAGTTGTTATGCGTTCGAGCAAGTGAGTGGGATATCGTGCGTGTTCTAAAAATTCGAACAGCGAAAACTGGACTTGCCCATGAATAAAGTGCTGATCGTGGATGACCACCCCGTCATTCGACTTGCGGTACGTATGCTGATGGAACGGCATGGTTACGAAGTCATTGCAGAAACGGATAATGGCGTTGATGCGCTACAAATTGCGCGCGAACAAATGCCCGATCTTGTCATTCTGGATATTGGGATACCGAAACTCGATGGGCTGGAAGTTATTGCGCGCCTGACTTCCATCGCCATGCCAGTAAAAGTGCTGGTCCTGACTTCCCAGGCTCCCGGACATTTTTCAATGCGATGCATGCAATCGGGTGCAGCCGGTTATGTGTGCAAGCAGCAGGACCTGACCGAGTTGCTGAGTGCGATCAAGGCCGTTCTATCCGGTTACAGCTATTTCCCCAATCAGGCTCTGCATACCGTGCGAACCAGTCTGGGCAATGCGAGTGAGGCGGACATGGTCGATCGTCTGTCCGGGCGGGAGATGATGGTGTTGCAGCAGTTGGCGCGCGGCAAGACCAACAAGGAAATCGCCGACGGCATGTTTTTAAGCAACAAGACGGTGAGTACTTACAAGACTCGCTTGTTGTTGAAGCTCAATGCGCGATCTCTGGTTGATCTGATCGAACTGGCGCAACGCAATGGTCTGGTCTGAACGAATCGACAGCTGAGAACGTCATGGGCCGATCAAGCTCAGTTGTCGCAGAAAATAAAAAGCCTCCGGTTCGGGAGGCCTTCAGGTATCACAGATCAAAATCGTAATCGGCCAATTGCCGTTGCAGTCGGCGCTCCTCAAGCAGGTTGTCGATTGTGCGACGCTTGCTGAGGTTGGTCTTGGCCACTTCAACCACCGGTTCGACCTCATCGGCCTCGACGGCAATAAAATCTTCTTCTACATCCAGTTGCTCTTTGTCGGTACTCATGAAGTCAACTCCCGGCTAAGACTGCCTTTGGCGCTCCTTATATCGACATTAGTGCGGCGGGTAAAAAAGATTTTTTCAATCGGTGCATGCAAAAAACCGATGACGGCTCAATCGTCGGAAGTTTTATGTTTGTATTCGCACAAATCTTCAATGCGGCAGCTGCCGCAGCGCGGTTTGCGCGCCAGACACACATAACGCCCGTGCAGAATCAACCAATGGTGCGAGTCGAGCAGGAATTCTTTCGGTACAAACTTCATCAACTTCATTTCAACTTCCACCACATTTTTCCCCGGCGCGATGCCGGTGCGGTTGCTGACGCGGAAGATGTGCGTGTCGACCGCCATGGTCAATTGACGGAACGCGGTGTTGAGCACCACATTGGCGGTCTTGCGCCCGACGCCGGGCAAGGCTTCCAGTTCTTCACGGGTCTGCGGGACTTCGCCGCCATGGCGTTCAACCAGCAAACGGCAGGTTTCGATGACGTTCTTCGCCTTGCTGTTGTAGAGGCCGATCGTCTTGATGTACTCCGATAGCCCCTCGACACCCAGCGCATGGATAGCGGCGGGGGTATTGGCGACGGGGAAAAGCCTGGCGGTGGCCTTGTTCACGCCGACATCGGTGGACTGCGCCGAAAGAATCACCGCAATCAGCAGCTCGAACGGCGAAGAGTAGGCCAGTTCGGTTTTCGGCTCGGGATTGTCTTCGTGCAGTCGGCGAAATATCTCAAGACGTTTTGCAGCATTCATGGGCGATGCGTTTCCTTGATGACAGAGTTGCGGCGTGTCCACGCCTGACCAGCGGCGAGAAGCAGACCCAGTAATACAAAAGCGCCGGGGACCAGGGTAATCAGATGCAGCCCCTCGTCAAATAAAACCAGGCCTTGCCATTGCGTCGAAAAACCTCGGCCAAGGGTGCCATGACCGATGATCTCCCGCAGCCCGCCGATCAACACCATAAACGTGCCGAACATGGCGCAGCGTTTGAAGCTGGCCGTGACGGGCTTGCGGAAGAAACCGTGGTATTCAAGCACGACGCAGTGCAAGGCGATCAGCCCTATATAAAGCTCAGACGTCTGCTGCCATGGCAAAAGCCAGCGTTGCGCCAGGAGGTCTGCACAACTGGTCAACGTTGCGGCGAGTATCACGCTGGCCAGCAAAACGCTTGTATCCGCCAGGCGATCGCGTAACGGCGCCATGCACACGACAAACAAACCAGTAACCACGCTGAGCATCAAGGTCATCCCCAGCGCAGCGTTTAACGTTTGTGTGGCGCCCAGAAGTGGCACCAGCAGCAAAAAATTCGCTGCACGCGTCATGTCCCAGCTCCCAGCAACAGCGCACGATGCTCATCGAAATAACGCAGTGCATCATGGATTGCATTGACGGCGGCACGGGAGGTAACGGTTGCACCGGCGATTTGATCGAATTGCCCTTGATCCTTTTTCAGCGCCCAACCCGCGTCCGTCGGTTCGCTGCGCGATTGACCGGTGAAACTGCGCAGCCAGGCATTCGGCCAGTCGCCAATGTCACCGCCCAGCCCCGGCGTTTCGCGCTGCTCAAGGGTTTTGACACCGAGGAGTTTGCCGTTGACATCAATGGCGATCAGCAGCTCGAGCATACCCGCATAACCTACGCTGCGACTGCGCAACAGCACGGCCACGGTTTGCCCGGACCGCATGGCGCGATAGCCGCCCGCCAGCGTGCTGTGGCGCAAGGTTGAGTCGACGAGCGTCAGTGGTTGCTCCAGTGGCTGGTTGTCGTAGTACCCGGCAGCAAGCACATCGAGCAGTTTGCGGCTGTCGAGCAAACGCAGCTCGGCGGCAATCTGCGGCGCGCTGTTGAGCTGCAGCAGGTAAGTTGCGCTCGCCCCGCCCAGCGTCAGGAGCAGCACCGTCACCACACTCGCCGAGCGGTTCATGTGCTCACCGGCGGCTGGCGGCTGGCGGCGAAGCGCTCCAGCGTCGGCACCAGAAGATTCATCAGCAATACCGCAAACGCGACGCCGTCCGGGTAACCACCCCAAGTGCGAATCAGATAAGTCAGCAGGCCAACGCCGACCCCGAACAGCAGGCGAGCGAGGGCGCTTCTCGCGCCTGATATCGGTTCGGTGACGATAAAAAACGCACCGAGCATTGTGGCGCCGCTGAACAGATGAAACAGCGGCGAGCCATGGGAATCCGAGCCCGAGCCGTTCCAGCACAACAAGCTGATGACGAACAGACTGGCGAGCATCCCCACCGGTGCGTGCCAGGAAAAGACTCGCCGCTGCAACAGCCACAGGCCGCCGAGCAGAAACGCCAGATTCACCCATTCCCCACCGCGCCCGCCGAAACGACCGAAGGCCGCGTTACTGGCGAACAGCTCATCCATGGTCAGGCTTTTGTTGAGGCGCAGGCTGTCCAGCGCCGTGGCCTGCACCCAGGCGTCCGGTGCTTGAGCTGGATTGAAAACCTGTTGCAGCGCGCTAACAAAATCCAGTCCATGACCTGGCCAATGGATCATCGCTTGCGGGAACAGCGCGATGCTCAGGGCGAAGCCAAGCATTGCCGGGTTGAAGGGGTTTTTGCCGACGCCGCCATACAGGTGCTTGCCGAACAACAAGCCCGAAGCGGTCGCGATAACCGTCAGCCACCATGGGCAATAAGCCGGCAGCGAAATGGCCAGCAACATCGCACTGACCAGCGCACTGCCATCGCGCAAGGCCGATTGCACGGCTTGTCGCCGCAGACTGGCGACGCTCGCCTCGACGAGCAAAGCGCTGATAACCGCCAGCAGCAGATTGATCACAACCCCCCAGCCATAAAGCCAGAACATCGCGAGCAGCCCCGGCAGTGCAGCGAGCAGCACGGTATTCATCGCCTGTCGCAGGCGATCATCCGCTGCCTCAAGGGGCGGCATGGTCTTGCACCCGACGCTCGGCGTCAGCCACGGCTTGCTCCAGTGTTGCGATCTGCTGCGGCGCTACTGCCGCTGCCTGGGCTTTTTTCAGCTCGGCGCGGCGCATGGCCAGTTGAATCTTGGCTCGCTTGAGTTCGGCGTCGTTGCTCGGGGCAGGGACGACGGGAACCGACGGTTGGCTACTTTCCAGGATCGCCAACGCTTGCTCGGCAGTTTCGAAGTGTTGCTGCAGGACGATCAATTGCGACTGTTGCTCGAACGTCGGCGGATGACCGAAGGCTTTCAGCGATTTGTGCAACTGAGCCCGACTCATCGCTACATCGACCTTGGCCTTCTTCAGCGCCGTATCAGCGCTCGCGGCTTTTTGCGCACGCACCCGCTCAAGTGCAGCCTGCACCGGGTCAGCGGTCGAAACCTGCGGCTGTGCCGCACGTGCGGCTCGCGCTTCACGTTCAGCCTGCTTTTGCTGTTCTTCGCGCAGCAAGCGCTGGTTGCGCCGCTCGAAACGCTGGCGCGCGTGGTCACGCTTTTCGGCGCGGACGCGCTGCCCTTCAAGATCGAACGCAAGGCCGCCAACCACAGCAATCGTGTTCGCAGGCAAAGGATGCATTTCGATGCAGTCGACCGGGCAAGGCGCCACGCACAGATCACAACCGGTGCATTCATCGATCAGCACGGTGTGCATGAGTTTTGCCGCGCCGACAATGGCATCGACCGGGCAGGCCTGAATGCACTTGGTGCAGCCGATGCATTCAGCCTCGCGGATGAACGCGATTTGCGGCGGTGCCGGGCCACGGCTGATGTCCAGTTCCAGCACCGGTATTTTCAACAACTCGGCCAGGGTTGCGATGGTTTCCTCGCCGCCCGGCGGGCACTTGTTGATCGGCTCGCCGTCAACGATGCCTTGTGCATACGGTTTGCACCCGGGATGGCCGCATTTGCCGCATTGGGTCTGCGGTAAAAGGGCATCGATGCGTTGAATCAGACTCATGTTTTGATCAATCCACTGAATCCGAGAAATATCACTGCGATCAGTCCGGCGCTGATCAGATCGATCGGCAGGCCGCGAAAGGGCAGGGGAATATCGTCATCGGCCGTGCGCTCGCGCAGATCGCTGAACAGGCTGAGCACCAGCCAGAAACCCAGCCCGGCGCCGAGGCTCAGCGCCGTCGCGTGCAGCAGGCCCTGATCGTTTTGCGCGTTGATCAGCGCCAGTCCGAGTACGCCTGCGTTGCCGAGCAAGAGCGGCCATAATCCATTGAACGGCCAATCCGGCAGCCCGCGCGCCAGCAGTTTCAGCAGCGGCGTCATCAACAACACGCTCAATGGCAGAAACACGAACAGGCGCAGCGACTCAAGCTGCAATGGCAGCAGTATCCAGTGCCAGATCGCGTGCCCGATGACGCCGACAAACACCATCAGGCACAACGTCGCCAACCCCAGCGCATGCACCTGGCGTCGGTTGCCCGCCAACAGCGGATCGACGCCCAGCGGCCAGTGCAACACGAAGTTGTTAAGCAGCGCAGCACTGATCAGCGTTAACACGAGTTCGGTCATGGTTCTGCCAGCGAAACGGGCGGGTCTCTTTTAAGGTTAGGCACTGTCGGGCCAGATATGAAAAATCCCACCGGCATGCAAAGCACGTCGGTGGGATCGTTTTACGGCAAGGCCTTACTTGATGCGCTGACCCGGCTTGGCGCCGCTGTCCGGGCTCAGCAAGTAAATCTCTTCACCGCCGGGACCTGCCGCCATCACCATGCCTTCGGAGATACCGAACTTCATTTTCCGTGGCTTGAGGTTGGCGATCATCATGGTCAGGCGACCGTCGAGTTTGGACGGGTCCGGATACGCGCTCTTGATCCCGGAGAACACGTTGCGTTGCTCGTCACCGATGTCGAGGGTCAGGCGCAGCAGCTTGTCCGCGCCCTCGACGTGCTCAGCCTTGACGATCAGCGCCACGCGCAGGTCGATGGCGGCGAACGCGTCGAAATCGATTTCCGGCGACAGCGGATCCTTGGCCAGTTCGCCATTACCCGCAGGTGCGTCAGCGCCGGTGTCGGTCTGGCTGGCGGTCAGGTCTTCCCTGGAGGCGTCGGTCATGGCTTGCACTTTTACCGGGTCGATGCGGGTCATCAACGGTTTGAACTCATTCAACTGATGGTTGGCCAGCAGCGTGGTGTGATCGTTCCAGGTCAGCGGTGCGACGTTGAGGAACGCCTCCGCATCGGCGGCGAGCAACGGCAGCACCGGTTTGAGGAAGATCACCAACTGGCGGAACAGGTTGACGCCGGTGGCGCAGATCGCCTGGACTTCATCCTGCTTGCCTTCCTGCTTGTTCAGCGACCACGGTGCCTTGTCGGCAATCCACGCGTTGGCGCGGTCGGCCAGGGCCATGGTTTCGCGCATGGCACGGGCGAAGTCGCGGGCCTCATAAGCGTCGGCAATGCTCGGTGCAGCGGCGAGGAAAGCCTCGGTCAGCTCCGGCGCGGCATTGTGGTCGACCAGCAGACCACCGTTGCCCTTGTGGATGAAACCGGCGCAACGGCTGGCGATGTTGACCACTTTGCCGACCAGGTCGGAGTTGACCTTCTGCACGAAATCTTCGAGGTTCAGGTCGAGGTCATCGACGCCACGGCCAAGCTTGGCCGCGTAGTAGTAGCGCAGGTATTCCGGTGACAGGTGATCCAGGTACGTGCGGGCCTTGATGAAGGTGCCGCGCGACTTGGACATTTTCTGGCCGTTGACGGTCAGGTAGCCGTGCACGTTGATCGCGGTCGGCTTGCGGAAGCCGGCGCCTTCAAGCATCGCGGGCCAGAACAGCGCGTGGAAATTGACGATGTCCTTGCCGATGAAGTGATACAGCTCGGCAGTCGAATCCTTGCCCCAGAACGCGTCGAAATCCAGCGCAGGCGTGCGGTTGCAGAGGTTCTTGAAGCTGGCCATGTAGCCGATCGGCGCATCCAGCCACACGTAGAAATATTTGCCCGGCTCGCCCGGAATCTCGAAGCCGAAGTACGGCGCATCGCGGGAGATGTCCCACTGTTGCAGGCCGGCATCGAGCCATTCGGCGATCTTGTTGGCCACGGCGTCCTGCAGCGTGCCACTGCGGGTCCAGGCCTGCAGCATGTCCTGGAAGTCCGGCAGCTTGAAGAAGAAGTGCTGGGAATCCTTGAGCACCGGGGTGGCGCCGGAGATCGCCGATTTCGGATCCTTCAGGTCGGTCGGTGCGTAGGTCGCGCCGCATTTTTCGCAGTTGTCGCCGTACTGGTCTTCGGTGCCGCATTTCGGGCAGGTGCCCTTGATGAAGCGGTCGGCCAGGAACATTTTCTTTTCCGGGTCGAAATACTGGGTGATCGAGCGCTGGGCGATGTGCCCGGCGTCACGCAGCTTGAGGTAGATCTGGCTCGACAGCTCACGGTTTTCTTCGGCGTGAGTGGAATGGAAATTGTCGAAATCGACCAGGAAGTCGGCAAAGTCGGCGCTGTGTTCAGCCTGCACATTGGCGATCAGTTGTTCCGGGGTGATGCCTTCCTTTTCTGCGCGCAGCATGATCGCCGAACCGTGGGCGTCGTCGGCGCAGACATAGATGCATTGGTTGCCGCGATGCTTCTGGAAGCGCACCCACATATCGGTCTGGATGTATTCCAGCATGTGGCCAAGGTGGATCGAACCGTTGGCGTAGGGCAGGGCGCTGGTGACGAGGATCTTGCGTGGCTCGGACATGTAGGGCTTCGCTACTTGATGAAACGGAGGTCGGCCACTATAAAGCGCCGGACAAGATATTTCACCCCTGCAAATCGTTGCCGGGCATGCCGTCCGGAGGATAGAAGGGGTAGGATAGCCGCCATCTTTTCCCAGTCTTGTTATCGGAGTTGCCCATGAGCGCCGTCACTCGCGCAGCGGTGGAAGCCGTCCTCAGCCAATACACCGACCCTTACCTGAACCAGGACCCGGTCAGCGCCGGTTGCGTGAAAAACATCGAGATCATCGGTGACCGCGTCAATGTGCAGCTGGAAATCGGTTACGCCGCCGGACTGTTCAAGAGCGGTTGGGCGCAATTGCTGCAACTGGCCATCGAAAACATCGACGGCGTGGTCATCGCTCGCGTCGAGGTCAACAGCGTGATCGCCGCGCATAAGGCCCAGGCGCAGATTCCGGGGCTGGCCAACGTCAAGAACGTCGTCGCCGTCGCTTCCGGCAAGGGTGGCGTGGGCAAATCCACCACCGCTGCCAACCTCGCACTGGCGCTGGCGCGTGAAGGCGCCAAGGTGGGGATTCTCGACGCCGATATCTACGGCCCGAGCCAGGGCATCATGTTCGGCATCCCCGAGCGCACCCGGCCAGAGGTCAGGGACCAGAAATGGTTTGTGCCGCTCAAGGCTCACGGTGTGGAAGTCATGTCGATGGCTTTTCTGACCGACGACAACACGCCGATGGTCTGGCGCGGGCCGATGGTCTCCGGGGCGTTGCTGCAACTGGTTACGCAGACCGCATGGGGCGATCTGGATTATCTGGTCATCGACATGCCACCAGGCACCGGCGACATTCAACTGACCCTGGCACAGAAAGTCCCGGTGGCGGGCGCGGTGATCGTCACCACGCCGCAGGATCTGGCGCTGCTCGACGCACGCAAAGGCGTGGAAATGTTCCGCAAGGTCAACATTCCGGTGTTGGGCGTGGTGGAAAACATGGCCGTGCACATCTGCTCGAACTGCGGGCATGCCGAGCATCTGTTCGGTGAGGGCGGTGGCGAGAAGCTTGCCACCCAGTACGGCGTCGAACTGCTGGCCTCGCTGCCGCTGTCGATGCTGATCCGCGAACAGGCCGATGGCGGCAAGCCGACGGTGATCGCCGAGCCGGACAGCCAGATCGCCATGGTTTACCAGGAACTGGCCCGCCACGTCGGCGCGCGGATCGTGCTGCAGGAAGCGGCTACGCCGGCGATGCCGAATATCACCATCAGCGACGATTGATCAGCGTCGCCTGCAAAAAGATCGCAGCCTCGCTTCGCTCGTCAGCTCCTACACATTTGCCGTAGGAGCTGACGAGCGGAGCGAGGCTGCGATCTTTTGACTTTGCTTTAGATTCGCAACCCGCCATCCATCTCCAGAATCCGCCCGGTGTAGTAGTCGTTTTCGAAGATGTACGCCGCCGAATGGGCGATCTCTTGCGGTTTGCCCATGCGCTTGAGCGGGATGCCCGAGGTCATTTTCTCCAGCGCTTCGGGTTTCATGCCCAGGGTCATTTCGGTTTCGATGAAGCCCGGCGCGATGCCGGCCACGCGAATGCCGTAACGCGCCAGCTCCTTGGCCCAGGTCACGGTCGCTGCGGCGACACCGGCCTTGGCCGCGGAATAGTTGGTCTGGCCGACGTTGCCGGCGCGGGAGATCGACGAGATGTTGATAATCGCGCCGCTGTTCTTCAACTCGACCATTTTCGCCGCCACCTCACGGGTGCACAGGAAGACGCCGGTCAGGTTCACATCGATGACTGCCTGCCACTGGGCCAGGCTCATTTTGCTCATTTCGCCGTCCTTGACCTTCAGCAACAGGCCGTCACGCAGAATCCCGGCGTTGTTGATCAGACCGTGAATCGCGCCAAAGTCAGCGGCAACCTGGGCGACCATGTGCTCGACCTGCTCTTCATTGGCGACGTTGCACAGATAGCTGCGCGCCTCGACGCCCCTGGCTTTGCACGCGGCGACGGCGTCGTCGAGCTTTTCCTGATTCAGATCGACCAGCGCGAGCTTCGCACCTTTGCCGGCGAAGTACTCGGCCATGGAGCGGCCCAAACCCTGGCAACCGCCGGTGATAATGATTACTTTGTCGTTGAGTTGCATGTGCGTGCCCCGAGTGCTGGTCTGATGGTTTTTATTCTTGGCGGCTCCCGTTCCGCCCCGGCCATGGCTGGGTCGCGCAGAAGCATTGCCCGATGGCGTGGCCGACCTGTTGTCGTGCGCCTGTCCGTTTTTTCGACGGATTCTATTCAAGGAGTCATAAATTGAGCGTTGAAGTGGCGAAGAATGCCCGAGAATTGCTTCTCAAGGAATACCGTGGAGTGCTCTCGACCCACTCCAAATCGATGCCCGGTTTCCCGTTCGGCTCCGTGGTTCCCTATTGCCTGGATGAGCAGGGCCGGCCGCTGATCCTCATCAGCCGTATCGCCCAGCACACCCACAACCTGCAAAAAGACCCGAAGTGCTCGATGCTGGTCGGCGAGCGCGAGGCCGACGATGTACAGGCGGTCGGGCGTCTGACGTATCTGGCCGAGGCGCAAAAGCTTGAAGACCCGACCGCCATCGAGTCAGCCGCCGAGCGTTACTACCGCTATTTCCCCGACTCGCAGAATTATCACCAGGCCCACGATTTCGATTTTTGGGTACTCAATCCGGTGCGCCACCGCTACATCGGCGGGTTCGGCGCGATCCACTGGATCGACGATCTGACCTTGGCCAACCCGTTCGCCGGCAAGGCCGAAATCAGCATGGTCGAGCACATGAACAGCGATCACGCCAAGGCCATCGCCCATTACGTCGAGCTCGCCGGGCTGCCAGGCAATGTGCCGGCACAACTGGCCGGGGTCGACAGCGAAGGGATGCATTTACGCATCGGTCAGGCGTTGTACTGGCTAGGCTTCCCAAGCCCTTGCAATACGCCGACACACGTGCGCGAAGCCTTGGTTTCATTGGCTCACGTCGAGGTCTGGCCAAAAAAAGCGGATTCTTAAGGTTGAATTCACGCAAGGGCGACGTCATCTAAGGCTTACTGCAAGGCATTTCTTGCGTTGAGGACATTTTGATGCGCCCTTTTCTGTTGCTCTTTCTGCTGTTTCCAGTGCTGGAGCTGTTCGTATTCGTCAAAGTGGCAGGGGCGATCGGGTTCTTCCCGGCCCTGCTGCTGATCATTCTCGGCTCGATGTTCGGCGTGTTCGTGCTGCGCGTCGCCGGCCTGGCCACGGCACTGCGTGCCCGGGAAAGCCTGAACCGCGGCGAATTGCCCGCGCAAACCATGCTCGAAGGCCTGATGCTGGCGTTGGCCGGTGGCCTGTTGATCATTCCCGGGTTCATCAGTGACGTCGTCGGTCTGGTGATGCTGTTGCCGGTCACCCGGCGTCTGCTGGCGAACAAGATGCGCCAGCGCGCCGAAGACCAGGCCATGCGCCAGCGCGCCTTCGCCGATGACCTGCAGCCGCGTGGCGGGCCGGCGCCGCGCGAGCCGCTGGGCCGTGAGCCCAATGTGATCGAAGGCGAGTTCGAACACCGCGACCACAAGTAACATCAGCCTCGACACGGCACCTTCGGGTGCCGTGCTCGTTTATGGCTGTTATTCACCGTGCCTGGATGAAAAATTTTTTCGGCCAGCCCTTGTAATCGGCTTGTACGCCCCTATGTATCGGTCACCGAAAGGTTTCCGGTATTCAACCGGACAGACTTGCGCGGTTCGCTCGACGAGCCGCACCCGGCACAGGCCGGATTTGTTAAACCCGCCGGGACTACACCGGCCGATGAAAACCACAATTAGGAGAGATCGACAATGAAGCTTCGTCCTCTGCATGACCGCGTCGTCAACCG